>NZ_JBXMRC010000024.1:0-55186 GCF_057084925.1 Perlucidibaca sp.
CTTGCAGCTCGTCCAGCGCGTCGTCGCAGGCGGCATTACTGATGCGCTTGTAGAGCATCAGGCGGTTATGCACATCGGGCAGATAGTCCTCGGGAATCAGCGCCGACAGGCGCAGATTGATGTCAGCGCCGAGCGTGAAGGGCTGGTCCATGTTCGGTGTCTTGCCGCTGCGGATGGCCTTCACCGCGCGATCGAGCATCTCCATGTAGAGCGTGAAGCCGACGCTCTGGATATTGCCACTCTGGTCTTCGCCGAGCAGCTCGCCGGCACCGCGAATCTCGAGATCCTGTGAAGCCAGTGCGAAACCGGCACCGAGGTCGTCGGCGGCGGCGATGGCGTCGAGGCGCTTCTGAGCGTCGCCACTAAGGGCTTTTGGCGGCGGCGTGAGCAAGTAGGCATAGGCCTGATGGTGCGAGCGCCCAACACGGCCACGCAGCTGGTGTAGCTGGGCTAGGCCGAGCTTGTCGGCTCTATCCATGATGATGGTGTTGGCGCTGGGCACGTCAATGCCGGTTTCGATGATAGTCGAGCACACCAGAATATTGTGCTGCTTGTGATAGAACTGCTGCATGACTTGTTCCAGCTCGCGCTCGCGCATCTGCCCGTGGGCGATGCCGACGCGCGCCTCTGGCACCAGTGTCATCAGTTCCTGCGCGCACTTCTCGATGCTATCCACCTCGTTGTGCAGGTAGTAGACCTGACCGCCACGCAGCAGCTCGCGCAGGATGGCTTCCTTGATCACCGCCGGGTGCGTTTCGCGCACGAAGGTCTTCACCGCGAGGCGGCGTGCCGGCGGTGTGGCGATGATGGACAGGTCGCGCATGCCGGCAAAGGCCATGTTCAGCGTGCGCGGAATTGGCGTGGCGGTCAGCGTCAGCATGTCGACTTCGGCACGACGCTGCTTCAGCGCCTCCTTGTGGCGGACGCCGAAGCGGTGTTCTTCATCGACGATGATGAGACCGAGCTGCTTGAATTGTAGCTCCTCACTGAGCAGCTTGTGCGTGCCAATAAGAATGTCGATGCGCCCATCGGCGGCGGCGTCCATGGCTGCTTTTTGTTCCTTGGCAGTTTTGAAGCGGGACAACACTTCAATGCGCACCGGCCAATCGGCAAAACGGTCACAGAAGTTCTCATAGTGCTGCTGGGCGAGCAGGGTGGTCGGCACTAACACGGCAACCTGCTTGCCATCCTGTACGGCGACAAAGGCGGCGCGCATGGCGACCTCGGTCTTGCCGAAACCCACATCGCCACAAACGAGTCTATCCATGGGGCGCGGCGAGCGCATGTCGGCGATGGTGGCGAGGATGGCATTGGCCTGGTCGGCGGTTTCCTCGAACGGGAAGCCGGCGCTGAACAGGGCGTAGTCGCCCTCATCAAATGGGAAGCCATAGCCTTTGCGGGCGGCGCGACGCGCATAAAGATTCAGCAGCTCTGCAGCGGTGTCATGCACTTGCTCAGCGGCCTTGCGGCGAGCCTTCTGCCATTGCTCCGTACCTAAACGATGCAGTGGCGCCATGGCGTCATCAGCACCCGCGAAGCGTGAAATCAGCTCCAAGCGTGCCACGGGCACATACAACTTAGCCTTGTCGGCGTATTCCAGTAGTAAAAACTCTTGGGTTTGTCCGTCCATATCCAGCGTGGTTAGGCCTTGGTAGCGGCCCACGCCGTGCTCAAGGTGCACCACCGGTGCGCCCGGCTGTAGCTCACTGAGGCTGCGGATGGCCAGTTCGTCTTGGCCGTCGGCCGATGTTGCCTTACGACGCCGACGCTGTTGTACACGCTGACCAAAGAGCTGCGACTCGGCGACTAAAGCAAAGCCATGGCTCCCCGAGTCACCCAGCAGGCCTTGTTCCAACGGCGCAATGGTGATGCACAGCGGCGCTGGGCTGGCGAGGAAGGCTTGCCAGCTATTTACGGGGGTCGGTTTTAACTCCCAGCGGTTAAGCAAATCACTGAGGCTTTCACGACGGCCAGCACTTTCTGCGCAAATCAGTACGCGGCGCTGGCCTTGCTGTTCCGCAACAAAATGGGCTAAAGCCTGTATTGGCCGTTCGGCCTTGGCTTCAATGGGCAGCGCAGGTGCCAGAGTAAAAGGCAGATTTAGGACACCAGCGCGAGGCGCTACGGGTTCCGCTTGCAAGGTAATGCGCGGAAATTGGTTGACCTCACTGAACCATTCGTTTTCGCGTAGGAACAGTCGTTCAGGCGCGAGTAATGGGCGCGTACTGTCGCCACGGTACTGCTCGAAGCGGTCATTCACTTCACCGCGAAAGGTGGCGAGCTGCGCCGGTGCCAGCGCTTCCATCAGCATCAGGCTGTTGGCGGGTAGGTAGTCAAAGAGCGTGCCAGTCTGCTCGAAGAACAGCGGCAGGTAGTACTCAATGCCGTTGCCCGCAATACCGCTGACCACATCTTGATAGATCGAGCAGCGTTTCGGGTCGCCGCTAAAGCTGTCTGCCCACTGATCGCGGAAGCGGCGGATGCCGGCCCTATCCAGCGGAAACTCGTGGGCGGGCATCAAGGTCAGTTCGGTGATGGCTTCTACGGTGCGCTGCGTTTCCACATCGAACAGGCGCAGGGTATCGATCTCGTCATCGAAGAGCTCGATGCGCACCGGGTGTTCAGCACCCATGGGGTACAGGTCCACAAGACTGCCGCGCACGGCAAATTCGCCATGCTCGTAGACCGTGTCTACAGTGCGATAGCCTGCTGCTTGTAATTGTGCCCGAGTATCTTCCAATGTCAGCTTTTGACCACGCTTCAGACTGACGGCCTGGCCGAGCAGCCAATTGCGTGGAGGCAGTCGGTGTGCACAGGTGCTGACCGGCACCACGAGGATGCCGCGAGTCGCGGAGGGCAACCGTGAAAGCACCTGCAACCGCGTAGAAATAATGTCTTGATGCGGCGAGAACTGGTCGTAGGGCAGGGTTTCCCAATCGGGAAAATGCCAAATCGGCAACGTAAGGTCATCGCCCAGAAAGAAGCGTAGCTCCTCTTCAAGACGGGCGCCGGTTTGCGTGCTGGCGGTAATCATCACGACCAAGCCATTGTGCTGCTGAACGGTCTGAGCCAGCGTGAGCGCGAGCGCAGCCCCCGTGAGCTGGCCCCATTGCCGACGATCATCGGCACGCTGAGGTAGGTCAAGGGCAGGCAGAGCAAGGGCGGTATTCAATGACGACATCGGGCAGTTCCGGCTAAGCAGCATCAGCGATGAAATGACAAAAGGCCGCAACGGCGACCGGCTCCGAGTGTAGCGCAAGCCCAGGCTGGGTGGCACTGCGACAGCGTACATGGCCACGTTGGCGCATATCGGTGCGACAATATGTCGCAGGTGGAGCTGACTTAAGCTGCATACAATCCGGCCCATACTTTCATCAGTCGGACCCCAATAATCATGACGCATGCACTCACTTTATCGCCTCTTGCCTTAGCCGTTTCAACCGTAGCGCTAACGATTTCGGGGGCGACGTGGGGCATGCACGAGACCGTCGTTGAGGTTTCTGTTCCGCTGGAGCAACAGTCGGCGTTTTCGGTGACGCCGGCGCAGGCATTAAGTGAGCTTCAGCGCACCGCAGGCGGGGTTACGGTGGTGGATGCTCAGCATTACCTCACCGGTCGCGCAGGGACGATGGAAGACACGCTAAAACTCGCCACGGGTGTGTTCATTCAGTCGCGATTCGGTGCTGATGAGGCCCGCGTGTCTATTCGTGGCTCAGGATTGCAACGAACCTTCCATGGGCGCGGTTTGATGTTGTTGCAAGATGGCGTTCCGCTAAATCTCGCCGATGGTGGCTTTGATATGCAGGCCATTGAGCCGCAGGCGACCCGCTACATTGAGGTTGAGCGTGGTGCGAATGCCTTACGTTATGGCAGTAGCACCTTAGGTGGGGCCATTAATTATGTATCGCAAACAGGCCGTACCGCACCGCCGCTGGTGTTACGCGCCGAGGCCGGCAGCTTTGGCTATCAGCGCTATCAGGCTTCGGTGGCAGGGCAGCAGGGTTCTGTAGACGGCTATGCCTCGTTTAGCCATATCGAGCAGGATGGCTTTCGCGATCACGCGCGTCAACGCAACCAACGCTTGGTTGGAAATTTGGGCTGGCAGCTCGCGCCCCACATTGAATCGCGGTTTTATGTCACGGCCGTCGATACGGATTCAGAGCTGCCAGGTAATTTGACTTATGCCCAGCTGAAAGCGAACCCGCGTATGGCTGATGCGCTCAGTGTTATTCGGGATGCCAAACGTGACTTTGCCCTATACCGTTTGGCTAATCGCACGGCGATAACTCATGACGATAATAGCCAAACCGAAGTCACTAGTTATGCCGCAAAGAAATACCTATTTCACCCATTGGGCTTCGCGCGCCTCGAGCAAGAAAATAGAGATCTTGGGCTGGGCTTGAGGCATAGCCGAAATACCCAGTGGCTAGGCATGACTCAGTCTCATGTGCTGGGAGGTAATTGGCGCCGAGGTTTAACGCTGGATGAGCAGTGCACATACGGTGGTGCTCCGGCCACAACTCATCCGTGCACAACGAAAACGAAATCTAACAAACTCACCGCGAATAACCTTGAGCTGTATGGCGAGTCGCGCTGGGCATTAACACCCGCCACGACAGTTTCTCTCGGTGGCCAATGGACCGATGCTCAGCGCAAAGTGGCCCCTGGTGATGTCCCGCAAGTGCCGTTCTATGATCAAGACTACCGTCGTTTCTCACCCAAATTGGGTGTACTACATCATCTCACTTCATCACTGGATGTGTATGCCAATGTCAGTGCTAGCTATGAGCCGCCCAGCTTTTCAGAAACCACGGCAGGTGCCACCTTCAATAAAGCGCAGCGTGCCAGAACTTATGAGTTAGGGGCCAGAGGGTTAACACAGCTCAATTTCGCCAAGTTGAGCTATGACCTCAGCGTGTACCGAGCGCAGCTTCGCAATGAACTATTAGCACTGACTCAACCCATGAGCGGCCCTGCTCAAACCGTGAATGCGGATCAAACAATACACCAAGGTGTTGAAGCTGGGCTGTTGGCTGAAGCGGAAAAATGGCGTGCTCAGGCCAGTTACCTCTACAACGATTTTAAGTTCCAACGTGATGCGCAATTTGGCAACAATCGCATCGCAGGCTTGCCGGACCAAGTACTTTCAGCCGAGTTTGCGTTACGACTGCCAAAGCAAATGTGGTTAGGTCCTACCTTGCGCGCCGCCTCGCGAGCTTGGGTTGACCATGCCAATACCCTAGCGGCTCCCGGCTACAGCGTGTTTGGCGTCAAATTGAATCAGACGCTTTCACCCGGACTTTCTTGGTTTGTTGAAGGGCGCAACCTCGGTGATAAGCGCTATGCCGCCACCACTGGCGTGATGCGTAACGCCGGCGGTAATGATCAGGCTCAATTCGCACCCGGCGAAGGTCGCGCCGTCTATTTTGGCGCAAGTAAGGCTTTTTAATCATGCGTGAGCAGTTAATGCGTTGGCATCGTAGGTTGGCAATTCTGGCCGTGGTTCCTTTATTGGCGTGGTCGCTGACCGGTTTGCTGCATCCATTGATGTCGCGTTGGCAGCCCTCGGCGGTGGCAATGAAGCCGCCGATGGATCTTGTGCTTTCACCGGTAGACAAGCCTTGGAGCGACTTGCCAGCTCCAGCTATCACCCTGCCTGATGGCTTGCAGTTACGCGAATTACGGGCGCTCACGTGGCAGCAACGTCCCTATTGGATGGTGCAAACAGCTTCGGGGGAAAGACATTACTACGAGGCTGAAAGTGGTCAAGCTGCCAATATTGAGCCGGCCATTATTCAAGCTCTAGCCCGCCACTATACGGGTGTAAAATCCCCAATCTTAAGCGTTCGTGAAATCACTGCGTTTGATGATGAATACGCATTTGTGAACCGATACCTACCGGTTTGGCGAGTGGCGTTTGATCAGCCAGATGGCTTAGTTGCCTTTATTGAGCCACGCAGCTTTCAGCTCACAGGCCTTACCGATACGTGGAAAACACGCTTTAGCTTTCTGTTTTCAAATTTACATAGTTGGAAGTGGTGGCCCCACGAACCTAGCCGTGATGTAGCCATGGTGAGCTTTTTGTCTACAGCCATATTGCTGATTTTGAGTGGGCTTTTGCGCGCTAGGGCAATGAAAGTAAGGCCGCTAACCACGAAAACCACGCGTTGGCATCGTCGCATCGGTTGGTGTGTTGCGGCAGCTGCTTTGGCATGGACTAGCAGTGGCATCTTTCACCTCTTAGCCATTAACAAGGGCAGTCCAGCATTCGCCACCTACCCACTAACGCATACGTTCAATAGCGATGAGCTAACTCATCGCGCGCCCTCAATTCATAACGAGTTTGCGCGCTTACAGATTGTGGCAACTTCGGCTGGACCACTCTGGCGTGAATGGGGTGTGCATTCAAACGCCCACGTGCAAATAGCTAATCATGAGCATCATTCAGGGGCAAAAAGTCCACCCCATCTACTCGAAACCTATGCTTCCGCACGAACCGGGGAGGTTGTGCAGCCTACTGAGTATGTGCGTGAACTGACCGCTTCAGCGAGCCAGCAAGCGAAGTGGCTTAGTACGGAAGCCATCACCCAATTCACATCAGAGTATGGTTTTGTGCAAAAGCGACTGCCGGTCTATCGGGTCATGTTCGAGGGTGAGCTTTCGGTCTACATAGATCCCGCAGATGCTGCAGTAGCCGCTGTGGTTAAAAATGTAGATCGAGCGGAAGGGTTTAGTTTTGCCTATCTGCACAAAGGCCATTGGTTTGACTTTCTTGGAAAGGATGCGCGGGATGCCATTCTCGCACTATTCGCCTTATCGATATTTGTGATGGCTAGTACGGGCATCATCTTGTTACGAAGGGCTCGTCATTCACTGTAACTGATCTACATCTCATTACAGATCTGCACCATACAGACCCGTCTTAGCTGTTTTAGTGTAACGCTAGAACCAGTGTAAGACGGGGCGACATGAAACCTGATTTAGTGAATGCAGTTTTAAACTCCTCGACTGAGCTCGCGATTATTGCGACATGCCCAGATGGCATTGTTCAGGTGTTCAATCGGGGAGCAGAGCTGATGCTGGGCTATAACGCCGATGAAATGATTAATAAAAATACACCGGCTATTTTTCATGATGTGAAAGAAGTAGAGGCATATTCATCGGTATTGTCTGCGAAATACCAGCAAGAAATTAACGGGTTTAACGTTTTTGTGTTTGAGCCAACGAGGCAAGGGCATGAGTGCCGTATGTGGACTTATCTTAGAAAAGACGGAACTCGTTTAACTGTTAACTTAACCATTACACCAATGAAAAACGAATCAGGCGAAATCATTGGATACATGGGAATTGCGCAAGATATAACTAAAATACGCTCACTTGAAAGTGAATTACTAATTAGTGATCAGCGGTTTAGTGATGCATTTCACTCCGCTACCCATGGTATGGGCTTGGTATCGATAGAGGGACGCTGGCTGGATGCAAACGCTGCACTCTGTAAAATTTTTGGCTATGAAAAAAATCAACTATTATTATTGGATTTTCAAAGAATTACGCATCCAGATGATTTGGAGCAGGACTTAGAGCAAGTTAGGCAGCTACTCGCGGGAGATATTCTAAGCTACCAATTGGAAAAGCGCTATTATCACTCTAATGGAAGCTTGATTTATGCGCTATTAAGTGTCTCTTTGGTTCGAGACCTGCAGGGAGTTCCATTATATTTTGTTTCACAAATACAAGATTTAACGACTAAGAAGGAAGTTGAGCTTCAATCTGAGGCTAGGCAACGGTATTTGCAGCTAGTGCTGGATGCTGTGGCTGACGGAATAATAACGTTAGATAAAAATCTGGTTATTGAAAAATATAACCCGGGTGCAGTAAAGATATTTCATTCGTTTGATGATGATATTTCAAATGTATCAATTTTGAACTTCATATCGGAAGGTGATAAGCAGCGCTTCTCAAGATTTTGTGTTGATTTTTTACTGGATATGAAGCAAAGCGCCTCACGTGTCGAAGTAGAGGGTGTAAGAAAAGATTTAAGTACATTTGAGCTCGAATGTCATATTTCTAATCTTCTTATAGACGAAGAGCCTAAAGCCGTACTCGTGATAAGAGATATTACCCAGCGTAAGCGTACCGATCAAATGAAATCAGAGTTTGTCTCTACGGTAAGTCACGAACTCAGAACACCTTTAACAGCCATTAAAGGATCGTTAGAACTGATTAGTCTAGGTGCCGTGGGTGATTTGAATAAAGACATTGAACCTGTTATGGACGTTGCAATCAGAAATACTTTAAGGCTTTCAAGTTTGATTAATGATCTTCTCGATATTGATAAGTTGGCATCAGGTAAGTTGGAGCTTAATCTAAAAGAACAAAGGCTAATGCCTATAATTGATGATGCTATTGCACTTAACTCAAGGTTTGCTGAAGATTATAAAGTTAATTTTGAGCTTGTAGAAGGTTATGACTGCTGGGTTAATGTAGATTCACAGCGTCTACAGCAAATACTAGCAAACTTCTTGTCTAATGCTGCAAAATTTTCTCCTCTGAATAGTCAAGTGGATATAACAGTTTATGCTGTTGGAGAAATGGTCAGAATTTCTATTAAAGATAATGGACCAGGTATTAGTGAAGATTTTAAATCAAAGCTTTTTACCAGATTCTCTCAAGGGGATGGCTCTGATAGAAGAAGAAGTAGCGGGACAGGCTTAGGTTTGGCGATTTCTAAGGAGTTGGCCGCTGCCATGAATGGCAAAGTAGGATGTATTAGTAAAATTAAGCATGGAAGTACTTTCTATATTGATTTGCCATGCAAATCTGCAGGCGAAGTTAGGCCTAATCTTTCACATTTACGGGAGGTCAGCTAATGAATACGTCCACACTAAAAAATGTACTTCTTGTTGAGGACGAATCTGATATTCGACTCTTAGTGACCATGACGCTTTCCCGCTTAGGCGGACTAGATGTACATGCTGAGCCGTCTGGCAAAGGTGCTATAAGTTATTTAGCTGAAGGTAATCATCCGGATTTAATTGTGCTAGATGTCATGATGCCTGAAATGGATGGAGTGCAAACATTTGAAGCCATTCGAGCAATGCCAGGCTATGAAGATACGCCAGTTTGTTTTCTAACAGCAAAAGTACATCCAGAGGAAATTAAGCGATGGCATGAATTAGGCATTAATGATGTGTTGTCTAAGCCGTTTAGCCCCGCGTTGTTACCGAGTCAGATTCAAGCCTGTTGGAGCAAGTGGCAACAAGCACATTAGTGCTTTTGCTGCTTTAAAGGTGGTTGGAGGCATGTATGAGATCTATACGCAATAGAGGATATATTACAGTCGTTTCGCGAGAGAAAGGCGCTGTATTGTTTCTGGCGGTGGGTTTCATGATGCTTGCTGTGCTTAGTCTGGCCCTGGTAGTCGATACAGGTCGACTCTATATATCAAAGCGCAACTTACAACGAGTGGCTGATATGGCAGCCATCGAAGTACTTGCGCGTAAAGGCAAATGTTCAGATCAGACAGCCACACAATATGCACAACAAAGCTTAACAAGGAACAATTTTGTTCTTTCAGCGACCAACACCCTTTCGGTTAGTTGTGGTCAAGTTGGTACTACTCTGGGTATTAGAGAGTTAATATCAAGCCCTATTGGTGCATTTGATACAGCAGTTCGAGTCGTTGTACGAGAGTCAGTTGCTGGAAGTCTTATCGCAGGTGGTATTTTTAAAGATAAAATTACCATGGAAGCGAGTGCGGTAGCGACGAATAGTGGGTCCGGTCTAGCTGCTTTAACACTCAAGAGTACTTTATTAAATGTTAATATTACCCAAAATAGTCGAGCGCAACTCCTAAGCAGTATTTTCGGCGGCATGTTAGGTGGAAATTTAAATATCTCAGTCGGCGCGTGGAATGGCCTTATTCATACGAATATAGATATTTTTAAATTCCTTGATAAGTTGGCAATTAATGCGGGCCTATCGGCCGGTAATTATGAAGATGTTCTAACTACCAATTTTACGACTGGCGAATTAATTCAAGCAGCTATTGATGTTATTGATGACCAAATTGGTACACCTCAGGTTACGATTAATGCTTTAGATGCTATCGTAGCATTAGATGAGTTGCTTGTTGCATCACAAGTTGCGCCTACTGATTTGAATGTAGGGCAGTTAATTAGGCTGCAAAATGGCGGTAGCTACACAGGCGCTGCAGCTGAGCTACAGTTATTTCACCTAGTTCAGGGAATTATTCAACTAGCCAACAAAAATAATGCTGTAACAGCGACTATTCCGATCACAGTAGGCGGTACGACGATAGATGTTAAATTGAAAGTCATCGAGCCACCTCAGTTGACCTCGATTGGTGATCCTGAGCTTGCGCGTGCTGAGTCTCATCTTTCAGTTAATGATAGTCCCAATAGAATTTATGTCAGATCCGCCCAAGTTAGGTTGTTGATGTCGGTGAATTTAAGCAGCACGCTTACGAGCATCGTTAATACACTGCTAAGTACATTGAATGGGACGCTGTCTTCGCTCACTACACTACTCAATAATTTGTTATCGCTTAATCTCAATGGCGTACTCGGATCTGTTATCTGCGTAAGCTGTCAGCAGACGTTTGCAGACCCACTTATCCTGCCCCCTACGTTTCGCTTTGATGTGAACTTAGATGTGGGTGCAGGTGAGGCGAGAGTCACGGATTACTCATGCGGTGTAACAAATAAGTCGCTCTCGGTGAACACAAAAACTGCCGCGACGAATTTACGCATCGGCAGTATGGGGAGTAGTGCCGCTAATGCACAAAGTTTAGTTTTTGCAAGCACATCAGCACCGACAGTAAACCCTATCGCACTCATTGATATTGGCAAAAAGCAATGCACAGTGACATGTTTGCTCGGCATTTGCAGTACCAGTAACTGCGTGCGAACGCCCTATGCTGGTGGCGGCTTAGGCCTGAAGGCGGATGTGCCAGTGGCACAAACTTCTGCTTTACTTGTTTATCAAACGCCGGCCTCGAGCAACTTACCAGAGCTGTATGAGGCTCCCGCATTTCAGTCCTTATCGTCTCAGAATATTATTGACAGTCTGACCAGTACCTTAGCCGGGCCTACGATCGAAATGTATCAGCCTTCGGGTGGTGGGAATGGATTAGGCAATCTCTTGGTGGGGGCAGGAACTACTATGGACGCCGTCATTGTTCTGTTAAAACAAGCTGTCAGCACCGTTCTCTCGCCTCTTTTGTCCCCGCTAACGACCATGCTGGTGAATAATTTAGGTATTGATTTAGCCACAACAGATGTTGGTGCAACGATGAGCTGCGGCAGTAGTGGTGGTGTAAAACTAGTACGTTAATTTTAGACGGCGTCTCGGAAACGTTTATGGCTTCTGATTTAGTAGATGATGCGGAATGGCAGCAGATGTTGGCCGAGTTTAATCGCCATTTCTGGTGTAAGCGCGCCCCTGCCTTTTTTACAGCATGGTCAGAGAGTCAACAGATTGAACCTGCGCAGTGGTTACCCGCGTTAAAGCTGAGTATTCATGGTTTAGCAGGCGTAGCAGCACTGGTGGATCAAGAGCGTGTGGGGGATATGGCACGTGAAATTGAACGCCTATGGGATACCGATGGTCCGAACACTGCGCTTACGCCTTTGATTCAAGACTTGTCAGATACGTTGATGCGATCGAAGTTGTTGCATGACGGCGCTTGATCACACAAATACAACATTGCGCAGCTAATTTTTTTCGTAAAGTCACGACTTAATTACATAAGAGGCCTTCATTGTGAAAAGGACCCCGTTCGCTCGTCATTACCGTGGCTTGCTACTGCTTATTTTTTTGCTTTTTTTAACCGCCTGTGGCGATGAAACCTCTTCACCCGCTTCGCCAGCGCCTAGCGCCAATTTAGGCCCTGAATATTCTGAGGTTGATCGTCTTGAGCCGGGCTTACAAGGGCAAATTCCAATTGCCAGTCAGCTCAATGGCGACTCGGCAAAGGGCTATCGTAAAGGCCTAAAGTTGGTCGGTCAGAATACGATTCTAGATCGTGGTGCCAATTTTTCTATGGCCTGGATTGATGACTGTGCGTATGTCACCACAACCTCGCCGGGTCAGATTTTCGGGCCTTTAGCCTCGCCATATGCCGATGCCAAGTTTAATCCGCTGAATGGCATGGCAGTCATTGATGCTGCCAACCCAGCTAATCCCAAGCTAATTAATATCCTTCAAAGCCCAGCGATGTTGGCTCCTCACGAATCGTTGCAAGCGAATCAACAACGTAAAATTATTGTGGCTACACGCGGTGGGGGAACAGCGTTTGATGTGTACGATGCGCGAGATTGTCGTAACCCTAAACTCACCGCTTCAATTAATTTAGGCCTCGGTTTGACGCTGCCTAAAATTCCCGTGCTATCCCAAATCCTTCAAGGCATTCCTGGCGGTTTAGATAGCTTGGATCTCGGTCTGCCTTTTGCGGGTCATGCCTTGTGTTTGAGTGATGATGGCCGTACGGCCTATGCCACTAGCTCCATGAGCACTAATGCCGCCATTAACTTAGACAATATCAATGACCCTAAGCTGATTCAGTTATTTGCCCCAGCAGGCCATGACTGCGGCTTAAGTCCGGACGGTAATCGCTTATATCTTGCGCAATTTGGTTTTATTGCCTTGGGCGTGGGTTTACCGAATGGCCCGGCAGTGGGGCAAAACGGCTTGGGCATTTATGACGTGTCGTCGCTGCACAACCGCAGCACGCCGCCGGCACCGTTCTTAATCGGTGCGGCACCGCCTCAAATCAGCTTTTTGCCTTGGACGAATGTGCTCATTGGTGAAGCGCCAACGGCGGGGTCACACACGGCCCGCTGGTTCCGTAACGGCGGTCGAACCTATCTCTATTCCAGTGATGAGTGGCCTACGGCGGGTGTATGCCCTTGGGCACACGGGCGGATTATTGACATCACCGATGAAGCAAATCCGGTCAAAGTCTCCGACATCAAATTGGAGGTGAATGATCCAGCGAAGTGCCTACAGACTGAGATCGATGTGGCCAACTATTCGGCTCATTATGTCGGTTTTGATGATGTGCAAAATGCCACCACGCTATTCACCACGCATTACACCGGCGGTCTTCGGGTTTGGGATATCCGCGATCCAGCGCAGCCCAAAGAGATTGCCTATTGGCACCCGGTTCCAAACCCGAAAACGCCGATCGTGCCCTTGGCCGAGTTTTTTGGTAGCTCCGCCGCGCGTTGGGATGCGGTGCCGACCTATGTGCGCTATCGCCCAGAAACGGGTCATATTTGGATTGCCAGTTATAGCGCGGGATTTCAAATTTTGGCTTTCACGCCATCCGCAGGCCCAACGGCACCTAAGCCAACACGTCGATAATGCCTAAGGCATGGCTTCATAAGGCCATTGGCTTGGTTGCTGTGAGCTTGCTCACAGCGCCGGCTTATGGTCATTCGTTTGGCAAGCTCTATACCTTGCCCGTCCCTTTTTGGCTGTATGGATGGGCGTCAGCTGCGGCGCTGCTGTTGTCGTTTCTGGCGCTGGCTGCGCTATCAAGTCAGCCCAAGCGAGACCATCCTGAAGTGCCCTCGCAGGCACACTACCATGCGTTTTCTAGGCCGGCTTTGTGTGTGCTATGGGGGCTTCGGCTCATCGCATTAAGCGCCTTGGTCCTCACGATAGTGAGCGGCTTTTTCGGCACGCAAGATGCGTATCGCAACATCAACATGACGCTCTTTTGGATCGTCTTTGTGTTGGGTTTGGCCTATGCCACCGTGATTGTCGGCGACATTTTTAGCCTGATAAATCCGTGGCAGACCCTGTCGGCTGGTATCAGAAAAGCGCGCTTTGCCTACCCCGAAAAATGGTCGTATTGGCCTGCGGTTGTGCTCTATATCAGCTTTATTTGGTTGGAGTTATTTGCAGAGCTAACCCCCTGGCAACTATCCGCTGCATTATTGGCCTATAGCCTGTTGAACGTGCTGGGCGTTTATAGCGTGGGTGCCTCGGCATGGTTCCGTTACGTTGAGTTTTTCAGTGTGATGCTTCGCTTGCTGGGCAAGCTGGCGCCCGTCAGTTATTGCAGAGCAGAGCAGGGCGCTCCAGCAGGTTGGCGTCTGCGTTGGCCCGGTGCGGGCTTAATGGAGTCTCGGCCTTCCAGCATGAGTGAAGTGGTATTTATTTTATTCATGCTCAGCTCCACGGCATTCGATGGTCTTCATAACACGCAGAGTTGGGCCTTACTGTATTGGCAAGATGTCTTTGCGTGGCTATCGCCCTGGCTAGGCCATAATTTGGTGACCGCATACAGCACCCTGAAGCCGCTGTATGCGGTGTATCAGAGTCTTGCGTTGGTGCTTTCCCCGTTTATTTATTGGCTAATTTTTGCCGGTTGTTTAGGGCTAATGTGCCTGCTCACACGACGTACTGAGTCGTTGGAAGGTGCGCTATATCGCTTTAGTTATTCGTTGCTGCCGATTGTGGTGGTCTATCACTTCACCCATTACTTCACGCTCGTCTTAGGGCAGGGGCCGCAGGTTGTCCCACTCCTCAGTGATCCCTTGGGCGTTGGTTGGAACGTGCTAGGGCTCGAAGCCACGCAAACATCGGGCGTGTTACTGGACATGAGCTGGGTGTGGCATCTGCAAGTGGGTCTTATTTTATTGGGCCATATCGCTAGCGTTTTTGTCGCCCATGAGGTGGCGAAGCGCTTATATGCAACATCCGAACAGGTGTGGATTAGCCAAGTACCGCTACTGGTGTTGATGATGGCATTCACGGTGTTTGGGCTTTGGATTTTGGCCCAACCCTTAGATACCGAAGTGCTTCGCTAGAAGCCTGAGCGCCTCTTCATCGCCCTTTGCCGAGCGGCTGACTTTTTTCTTTTTGTTCCCCGCTGTCCAATCGCGAGCATTGCCGCAAAGCCCACAATGAATGTGTTGGAAATAGGCCATATTCTTGATCACGGGGGAAGACCATGACGACGCGTCGTAATTTTATCAAAATGATTCCAGCAGCTTGTATCGGGCTGGCCGCTGCTCCCGCAGCGTTTGCTGCACCAGCAACGGTGTCTGAAACGGATCCGAACGCGGTAGCTCTGGGCTACAAAGCGAATGTAAAAGCGGTGAAGTCACCTAAGTTTGTTGCAGGGCAAGCCTGTAAAAACTGCAATTTCTATCAAGGGAAAGCCACGGATGCAAAAGCGGTTTGCCCACTGTTTGGCGGCAAGTTAGTTGCTGGTAACGGATGGTGCACGGCATGGGTTAAAAAAGCCTAACGCCCAATTGGAGCACATTAAAAAGCCCGAATCGTTTGCACGACTCGGGCTTTTTGTTTGGCGCTAAATACTAGACTTCAGTATTAGCGTGTACCGGCGCGACGCAAGCCGTTTGGCGAGAAGTCTGCATCAGTACGCTTGATGGGCGTGTACACAGTCTTTTCATCGTTACGCAGACCCATGGCGAGGTAGCGGCCGGACTGAAGATCATAGTGAACTTCAATGCTCGGTGCCTGCATCGGCAAGTCGGCATAGTTGATGTTGTGCTGTTCGGATGTGCGCCAGAGTTGGCCGCGGGCATCGTACTTGTCAGTGATCAAGATCATCCAGCTGTCTTCGTCGATGTAGAACTTACGCTTGGTGTACTGATGGCTGGTGCCTGGCTTCAGTGTCGCCTCGACTTCCCAAACACGGTGCAGCTCATAGCGTGCTGCGTCTGGGTTGATGTGGCCTGGCTTCAGTACGTCACTCATTTTCAGGCTGTTGCCGCTGATTTTGTAGGAGTTGTACGGTACGTACATTTCCTTCTTGCCTAGCAGTTTCCAGTTGTAGCGGTCAGTAGCACCGTTGAACATCAGGAAGTCATCGTTGGTACGCAGGCCATCGGCTGCAGTACCGGGGTTATCGTAGGCAACGTTAGGTGCCAAACGAACGCGACGTTGACCTGGGTTGTAGGTCCAGGCGCGGCGCGGCGTGCTGACTTGGTCAACAAACTCATGCACGAGCAAAATCTGACCAGCCAGGCGGGCAGGGGCAGTCACTTCTTGCAAGAAGTTGAAGATTTTCATCTCACCGCCACCAGCACGTTCGGCCTTAGATTTTTGCAAGTTGCCGTAGCCGAAATCGTACTCGTACTCGAAGCGAACGGGGGTGTAGGAACCATCACGTGTTACGGCAGCTTGGCTCCACTGTGTGGCGTAGGTGTCGCCACGGTAGCGCAGCAAGTGGTTCCAAATGGCTTCCAAGCCGTTTTCAGGAATGGCAAACGGCACACCACCATCCGTGTTTAGCACACCGTTGCCACCTGGTGCCAACTTCGCTTTGCTCGCGTTAGCAATAGTTTCGTTGTAATGCGCTTGTGGGAAGGAGGCTGAGCGACGTGTTGGATACACGTTCAGCTTCCACGAAGGATACTTTTTCAGCATGGCCAACTGACCCGCGCTGAGGCGGTTCTTGTACTGATCGGCATTCGCACCCGTAATGGTTAGCGTGGGTTTGTCAGCGGCATAGGGGTCGGGGTAATGACCACCGGCTTTGTAGCCAGCGCCTGGGCTTTTAATACCACCGGTCCACGCCGGAATGCTGCCATCCGCGTTGCCAGCTACCTCAGCACCCATAGGTGTGAGGGTTTTGCCAAGCTGAGAGGCATCGGCCATGGCCTGCCCAGACAGCGCGGCCGCAACCGCTAGGCCAATTAACGTTTTAGATAAGGCTTTCATAAGTAGGTCTCTCTTTTAGGCCAATGGTTAGAAGGCATAGCTGACGGTAGCGGCAATGAAGTCGCGGTCGCCGAGGGCTTGGTTGGTTGATCTGAAAGCAGCTGCGTTAGTTGTAGCGCCAATCGTTTCACCCGCAAAAAAGTTGGTGTACGACACGTCAGCAGACAGGTTGCTTTGATAGTCGGCAGTAATGCCGATAGTGACCGACTGAGTATTTTCAGTAAAAGTTGGGCTGGTACCACGCAAGTCATGTTGGAATGCAATACGAGGAGTTAAGTTAAATGCGCCAACAGCATTATTATATGTTGCACGTACTGCAGCCCTATAGCCGTATGAGTTTTTCGTCATAATTCCTTTATCACTTTTAACGGGATTAGAGCGCGCTGGATCAGGGTTTATGTTAGTCGCAATAGGCGTAGTGAAGTCAACACCTGTACCATTTAGATCGATACCATTCGGAATATCAAGATAGGTATAACCAACTTCGCCAACGCCGATAATTTGATCAGCACCAAAATAACGGCCCAATGTTTGGGTCGCAGTCATTTGGAATTGATGCATTTTTATGTCGCGATAACCTTTAATTTCAGTATTTCTAGGCAGAACGCCGATTCCAGTATTAAACGCAGAACCATTTAAGCCAAGCAAGCTATTCAATACATTGTTAGCAACTAAGTTCAAAGGTTGATTTGGTCGGTAAGAATACTCACCTTGAAGAGCAACCCCCAATGGACCAAGCGTATTGAAGCTTAATCCAAATAAACGAACATCCTCAGCATACTCTGCAAAGTAGGTTGAGGTTGCTGCTCTTGCACCTGGGACCGCTGCTGCACCGCCGGGGCCGCCAGCAATTACACCCTCTTGAGCAGGCGTTAATGTTGTCGTTCTGCCAGCAATAAGAGGAGCAGTGTTATGGTAGTTCATCGCATAAAAACCAAATTCAGTATTATTTAGCGATGGAACTAATAGTCTCGTTACCACTGCAAATTGACCGCTGTCTTTTGCAGACTTATCTCCAGCTCTAGGAATAACAGGATTGGTAGGGCCTGGCTGTTCTGGCGACGCACCAGCTCTGATTAAGACCTTTGAACCACCAGGCGATAGAAAATCATTAGTACTAAAGAATGAACCATTTGGCTCTGGACGCGACTCTCTGAACTGGAACTTATTAATTAATTCAACACTCATGTTATCGGTTACGTCAAAAGTAACCTGTAACATTTGAGTTGGCAGGAATGCCTCTTTGAGCTCCGCACCTGGTGTTCTTAGTTTGGCTACATCCACTGGGTTTAAAGCATTCAAACCATTTGGAATAAATGTACTTTCGCCCAAACTAATCACTTGCTTACCAAGACGAACGTTGACATTTTTATCGAGAATATTGAATTTGCCGCGAACAAAAGCATCGTAAATTTCGTAGTCATGACCTAAGCGATTACGAATTACGCGTTGGTCGGCTTGTAGTGGGTCAAAATCTTTATTTTGGATAGCATGATCATAGAACGAGCTGACGCGGAAAAATGCACCAAAGTTTTTGTAGTTCAGATCTAAGTCATTCGATACACGAAAGATCGAGGAAACGAGATCACCGCGCTCGTAGTTTGCATCGCCGTTGTCATAGTTAGCGCTATTACGGTCCCCACCTTTTTGACGGGCTAAAAGGCGCTTATCTTTGCCCGTAACACTCCACAAAGCCCCATAACTCACCGTGGTATCCAACGAACCTGTCACTTCACCATCTTTTAGCTCGAACTCCACGGCCATCGCCGTCATGGGGGTAAACAGTGCTGCGCCAACGGCGAGGCTCAGCAATGAGCGTCTCCAGTTCGGTCTGGATTGTGCCGTAGTAGATTTCTTCATGGATGCATCCTCGTTCAAGCCATTTTTATAATTGTCTTAGAGACACAGTTAGGCGAGGCAAGCAGCAAGGTGCTGATATGCCCTGCACAACAGGACTAAGTTAGACCACAAACGGGGCGTCTGTTAAATCAGACGATTGTTGAATCTGATGAGTGGTTGTGTAACGGGCATGAACGGTAGGATTTGTTGTAGTTGTGAAAACGCCGAGCAAGCTCGGCGTTTGGGTGTAGCAGAGAAAGGATTAACCGTGGCGATGCGTAGGTTCTTGTAAAAGCGCGCGAACTTCGGCTTCGTGCCAGTTGTGCGCTTTGCGCTGCAACAAGCGCGCCACACATTTTTGCAGGGCCATGCTGATTTTCGTTTGTACGCGAATTTGATCAATCTTAGGCCAGGTGGCTCGTTCACCTTGTTGACGGAACCAAATAACCGATTCTTTCGTGGGGTTTTGCAGCATGTGTTGGTAGTGCTTCATGCCGTAGCTAGGTGGTGCGATGGTGGCATCGCCGTGGTAGCTCTGCGAGATCATGGTGTAGACATGACTCAGCATCTGACGCAGGGCTTCGTTGCTCACGCTGTCATGCACGACTTGAAGCGAACCCATGCTGAGCAGTTTGGCCTGCGTTTTTAAAATGCGACGGGGCAGGGAACTGATCTTCTCATTTTGGCGTTTCTTACGCTCACTTTCCAGCAGCGGCACAATGTGCGGATTAACCTGACTGGCAATGAAGTAATTCACGTTATAGAGACGCATGAGGCGACGGCGCGGCATATCGCTGCGCATGGAGCCATCCACCCAACGCTCTAAGGGCATATAAGGGGCGTGATCGCCATCAGCTGTTTTCGTGGTCAGTGTGACCGGCGGGAACAGCAAAGGAACCGCGCAGGAGGCCAACACCGCGCTCCAGACCAGCAAATAGGGCGAAGTGAGCTCGTTCATCAGGCGCGACTTTTGATTGTTGCCCGTGGGCGAAATGCTCACGTTGATGTGGCGACCGGTTTTCTCAAACGCTTCTTGGAATGACATTTCGCCGACGTTTTGGCGGATAAAAGTCTCTAGCTGTTTCTGATTGGCAAAGCCTTTGCCGCGCAGACCATCCGAAATTTTGTTCCAGCTCCACGCGTGCTTGTAGAGCGCGTCGCCGTCGTAATAGGCGTCCATTTCATCGCGAGTGTGTGTGCCGATCATGGAGGCGACTAAGGAGCCAGCACTGGAACCGGAGATGACGCTAGGCAGCAGGCCTTGTTCGTCAAGCGCCTTGCACACGCCAATGTGAAACATGCCCAGCGTGGCGCCGCCGGAAAGCTGAAGGGCGGGCTGGCCGAAGCTACGCAGAATGTCTTCGAAGAGCGCGAGCTTTTCGTCGTTGGTGAGATGTTCGATGGTGGCATCGCAGAGGTAATCGAGACTGGCGCAGACCTGGTCAACATAGTCTTCAATGAGACGCTTGGTACCCACATGCGCGCGGCCATAGAGTTTGGCGTTACCCATGTTGCCGAGGTCGTGATGCAGGCCTTCGCGCAGGGAACGAATGAGTAACTTGTGGTTATGCGAGTGCTGCCACTGGCGAAGCGTGAGTAGGCGTTCGCGCAGGAGTTCGTGGTGATAATGGTCAGAGGAGGTTTCGATTTTCCATAAATCCAAACCGGAATGCGCATCGAGTTCTAGCGAAATTTCGCGCCATTCGTCATAAGTCTTGGCTTGCTGACGTGCGGATTGCAAGACTTCAAGTTTCATATTTCGTGCCATAACAACGACTTCCCGCTGACAATATTACGCAGCCCACTTGGACAAGTGCGCGACTGTAGCATGCCGTGACCGCTTGTCTAGCCGATGAGCAGTTTGTCGGGTTTGGAAAAGTGCGCTGTCGTCCCCATAATCAAGGCATTCGCGTGCGGTATGTTGGCGCGACCCTTTGAGGAGAATGTCTTGTCTGCGCTGTTTCCGGCCCATCCCCATTTTGAATCGATTCGTACGGTTGCCTTGCCAGCCCTTCAGGCCACGCTCTGTGAGTATCGCCACCGCGCCACCGGCGCACGCCATCTGCATCTGGCGACGGATAATCCCGAGAATGTCTTTCTGGTGGCATTCAAGACCATGCCCGAAGACTCCACCGGCGTTGCCCATATTCTCGAGCACACCGTGCTTTGTGGCTCTGAGCGCTTTCCGGTGCGCGATCCGTTCTTCCTGATGATTCGGCGCTCGCTCAATACCTTTATGAATGCCTTCACGGCCAGCGACTGGACGGCGTATCCGTTTGCCAGTCAGAACCGCCAAGACTTCGACAACCTCCTGCAGGTGTATTTGGACGCGGTATTTTTTCCGCATATTCACCCGCTGGATTTCGCCCAAGAAGGGATTCGTATTGAACCCACGCCGAACGGCGAGGCGTTGGTTTACAAGGGCGTGGTGTTCAATGAAATGAAAGGTGCGCTGAGCTCGGCGCACAGCATTCTGAACGAGTCTTTGAATAAGTACCTGTTTCCGACCACGACCTATCATCACAATTCCGGTGGGGATCCGGCGCATATTCCGGACCTCACACATGAGGCGCTAAAGGCGTTTCACCGTAAGCACTATCACCCGTCGAACGCGGTCTTTATGACCTTTGGCGATGCAATGCCGCAGGACCTGCAAACGCGCTTCGTGGATCTGGCGCTGTCGCGGTTTAATGATGTGGCCGAGCCCGTGACGGGCCGTGACGAAAAACGGTATGTCGCGCCATTGCGGGTGGAAGAAGCCTACGCGCCAGAATCGGAAGACGGCCCGCAGACGCATCATGTACTGGCCTGGCTACTTGGCCCGGCAGCCGATGCGCGTGCTCGCTTTGAGGCGCATCTGCTTAGTGGCGTGCTGCTGGAAAACTCGGCGTCACCGCTGCGGCAGGTTCTTGAAACCACCGAGCTTGGCGAGGCGCCATCGGCCCTGAGTGGGCTCGATGACAATAATCGTGAGATGGCTTTTGCGGCTGGCATAGAAGGTTCGCAGCCGGAGCATGCGGCGGCGGTCGAGCAGCTGATTTTGGATACGCTGACGCAGGTCGCCGAGCAAGGCGTGCCGCTCAGTGAAGTCGAGGCGGTGCTGCATCAATTCGAGCTGAGCCAGCGCGAGATCGGCGGCGACAGCTATCCCTACGGTTTGCAGCTGCTGCTCAACGGCCTCACGCCGTACTTGCACGATGCCGACCCGCTCTCCGTCTGGGACATCGAGGCCGAGCTGGCGCATCTGCGACTCGCCATTCAGAACCCAGATTTTGTGCCTAGCCTCGTGCGTCGCCTGCTGCTCGACAACCCGCATCGGGTGCGTCTGACCTTGCGCCCGGATGCCGAGCTGGCGGCCCGCCGTGATGCATTGGAAGCGAGCAATCTGGCAAAAATCCACAGCCGCTTGAGTGCTGATGAACTGGCGCAGCTGAAGGTGCAAGCTGAGGCCTTGGCCGCACGCCAGTTGCAAGAAAACGATGCCGCGATTCTGCCGAAAGTGACGCTGGCCGATGTGCCGGCGAAGGTGAAGTCGCTGGCGGGCGAGCAGGAAATTCTGTTTGCCGGCAAGCCGGCAGCGTTGCCGGTGACGCGCTATGCGCAGGGCACCAATGGGCTGCTGTATCAGCAGCTGATTGTTGATTTGCCCGATTTGAATGCACGCCAGACGCAGTTGCTGCCGCTGTACACCTCGTTGTTTTCTGAGCTGGGTGTGGGCGCACAGGATTATCGCGCCATGCAGCAGCGTCAGTCGGCGGTCAGCGGCGGTTTGCGCATGAGCCTGTCCGGCCGTACCACGCTGGATAACAAGCAATCGGCGCAGGCGCATCTGGTCATCAATGGCAAGGCGCTGGTGCATCATCAGGGCGCTTTTCAGCAGCTCCTGAAAAACACGTTCTTTGACCTGCGCTTCGATGAGTCGGCGCGTGTGCGCGATCTGGTCGCTCAGATGAAGACGCGCTGGGAAGGCAGCATCACCGGCCAAGGCCATGCGCTGGCGATGGCCACGGCCGCGCGCGGCTGCAGTGCGCTGGCGGCGTTCCAGCAGCGTCACAGCGGACTAGCCGGCATCCGTTTCTTTAAGCAGCTGCACGAGCAGCAGAGTCAGGCGGATGCCACCGAGGCGCTGCTGGCCGAGCTCGCCGGTATTCATGCGCTGGTGCTGCAAAGCCCGCGTCAGCTCCTGCTGATCAGCGAAGCCGAAGCACTGGCGGCGGTACAAGCAGAAGTCTCGTCGCTATGGGCGGATGCCCCGGTGGCGGCGAACAGCCAGAGCATGATCTGGATGCCGGCGGAAGGCCGCGTGCAGGAAGCCTGGCTGACGCAGACGCAGGTGCAGTTCTGCGCCAAGGTGTATCCGGCTGTGCCGGCCGGTCATGCCGATGCGCCAGCGTTAATGGCCTTGGGCAGCTTCCTGCGCAACGGTTTCCTGCATCGGGCCATCCGCGAGCAGGGTGGGGCTTATGGTGGTGGCGCGGCCTACGACGGCAATGCCTGCGCATTCCGTTTCTACTCCTATCGCGATCCGCGCCTGGCGGAAACGCTGGCTGATTTTGATGCCAGCTTAGATTGGTTGCACAGCCACAAGCACCAGCCGGATCAATTGGAGGAAGCGCTGCTCGGTATTTTTGCCGATATGGACAAACCGCTGTCGCCGTCGGGCGAGGCGCGCCAGGCCTTCCACAATCAGCTCTACGGCCGCACGGTGGTGCAGCGTCAGCAGCTCCGAGAACGTCTGCTCAGTTTGACCATTCCGGACCTACAACGTGTTGCTGAGATTTACTTATTGTCAGCACAGGCTTCGGTGGCGGTGGTTGCCCCCAGTGCGCAACGTGCCGTGACTGAAGGTCTTGGTTTGGAGACGCAAACACTATGAGCCAGAAGCAACCCTTACTTCATTTTGCGCATGCCAATGGCATTCCCAGTGATTGCTATGTGCCGTTTTTGGCCGAGCTGCGCGAGCAGGCGCGCGTCATTCGCGTACCCATGCTGGGGCACGACCCGCGCTATCCCATCGCGCCGAACTGGCATGGCTTGGCTGAACAGCTGGCCGATTCCATTCGCAGCCAGGCGGGCGGCGAGCCTGTGATTGGCGTTGGGCATTCGCTAGGTGGCATGACTACGCTGATCGCCGCCAGAAAATATCCTGAGCTATTTCGTGGGGTCATTCTGCTCGATCCCGCCTACATCAATCCCCTAGCGGGTTTTGGCGTGGCGCTATACAAGCTCCTTGGTCGTATTGATGACATTACCCCAGCGGGACGTAGCCTAGGCCGTCGTTCGCATTGGCCGGATCGTCAGGCGGTACATGACAGCCTCCGTAACAAAGGTTTGTTTAAGCCCTTCACCGACGCCAGCTTTGCGGGGTATCTGGAGCATGGCTTGGTCGAAAAGGACGATGGTGTGCACCTGCGTTACGACCCCGCCGTGGAAGTCGAGATTTTTCGGCACACGCCTTCCGATGTCTGGCGCTATCGCAAGCCTTTGAAGTGTCCGGTTGCGGTGTTGACGGGCGAAACCAGCGAGTTCCTCAAGCGCGGCACCATGCATAAGCTGGCGCAGGCGCAGCGCGTGCCCTTGCAAATCATTCCCGGCGGTCACATGTTTCCGTTTGAGCACCCCGAGAGCACCGCCGCGTCGGTGCTAGCGCAGGTAAAGGCCATGTGGGCAATGTCAGGCGTGCGCGTTTGATATGGCCATCGAATCGGTTATCGAGCTCCCATTCGGGCGCGGTCGCATCGCACTGAAAACGTGGCATGCCGAAGCGCGCGGTATTCCCATCGTGGCCTTGCATGGTTGGATGGACAATGCCGCAACGTTTGACCGCATGGCACCGCATTTGGCAGAGCATCCCTTTGTTGCGATGGACCTGCCCGGTCATGGCCTGAGCGATCCAAGACCGGCCGGATTTCGCTATCACAATGCCGATTATTTCGATGATGTGCTGGGGGTTTTGGATGCCTTGTATCCCCAGCAAAAAGTGATTCTGCTGGGCCACTCCCTAGGCGCGGGTATTCAGATGATGCTGGCTGGCCTGTTGCCTGAGCGTGTGCAGGCCTTGGTGATGATTGAGGGGCTGGGTCCGCTCACCGCCGACCCGTCACATTATGTGGACATGACACGGCTGTCTTTAGCCAGTTATCGCGACTTCCGGCCTGAACGCAGACCGATTGCCAATGAGGTGCAAGCGGTGCAAGCGCGCATGAATGGTTTGACCGGCCCGTTGAGCGAAATGGCGTCACGCATTTTATGTAGCCGCAGTCTAGATCGTAATGCAGATGGCGAGCTGGTTTGGCGCACCGACAAGCGCCTACGCCAAAACTCCCTGATGCGTTTCAGTGAAGCCCAGGTGTTGGCCTGCATCCGCGCCATCAGCGTGCCGACGTTGTTGGTGCGCGCTCAAGATGGTGCGCCGTTTGAACAGGCCGCTGGTCAGGCCAGGCTGGCGGCTTTTGCGAACTTAAAACAAGTCACGGTGCCCGGCAGGCATCATTTGCATTTGGATGAGTCGCCAGCCGAGGTCGCGGCTGAAGTACGGGCCTTCCTTAGCCACGCGGTTTAGGGTGCTTCACGCCGCGCTGTGCCACGGCGGTGAGTGGATCTTCCGGCCAGGGGTGTTTAGGGTAGCGCCCGCGCAAGTCTTTGCGCACTTCCGGGTAGCCTTGCCGCCAGAAGCTGGCCAGATCGGCGGTGACGGCGGTGGGACGTCGAGCCGGTGAAAGCAAGTGCAGGGTCAGCCGCAGTTGGCCTTGCGCCAAAGCGGGTGTATCAAGCCAACCAAAGACTTCCTGCAGCTTCACCGCCAGGACCGGGTTGCCTTCCATACAATAGTCAATCTCCACGCTGCTGCCACTGGGCACGGTGAGGTGCGTAGGCAGTAGCTCGTTGAGCAGCTGTTGCTGCGACCAATCGAGCTGTGCAAAGAGTGCATCCTGCAAGGGAAAGCGCGACATTTCCTCGAGTCGTGACAGTCCACTCAGCCAAGGGCCAGCCCAATCCGCTAGAGTTGCCATGAGCGCTGCATCGGACACGTCCGGCCAATCTTGGGGATGCGCTGCGTGTAAGCGTTTCACGCGAGCCTGCCACTGCCGCAGCGCAGGTGTCCACGGCAGTGCTTCTGCGCCCAGCTGACACAGCCCTCCGATGAACACGGGCAAAAGAATGTCGGGTTTGGGCCGAGGTAGCGGCACGCTGTCCAGAATGAGCGCTAAAAATCGTCGCTGCCGTCGGCCAATGACGCTCGCGCTGGAGTTATCCCACTGCAACGCTTCTTCACTCAGCACGCGCCCTGGATGCAGCAGGTCAAGCTGGGCAAAATCAAAGGGCAAGGCGAGGAAGATTTTGGCATCGCGCGCCTGGGCATCCAGACTGACCGCAATCAGTCCGGGCTCGCCCGCCAGTGCATCATCGTTACGCAGGCTACAGCCTCGGCCATTGGCCAGCAGGTAGCGCCCCTCATTACCCGGACGCCTCTGTGCAATGGCATCGGGCCAAGCCAGCGCCAGCAGTTCACTTAAGCTCAACGCGTGGGTTTGTTTGAGGTTAGGGGCGGGGAGTGCGCGCAAACGCTCTTGCAGCTGTCGCTGTTGCTCTTTCACGCGCTGCAGGCGACCTCGATCAGCGTGGGACGGCAAGGCATTCCCTTGCAAGAGCGCCAAACGAGCGCGTAAGTCACTGCCAGCCGCGTCGCGCGCCGGTCCGCTGAGCAGGTCACGCTCCGACAGCAAGGCGGCAAATTCAGCGGCCTGTGAACCTTGCCCACGGGCATGCGCCAAGACCAGCAAATGCGCCAACCGTGGCGATAAACCGAGTGTCAGCATCTGCCGCCCGTGCGCGGTGATGCGACTGTCTTGATCTAGCGCCTGCATATCCCGCAGTTGGTCTTGGGCCTGAGCCCAGGCGGGAGCGGGCGGAATATCTAACCAAATCAGTTGTTGTGGGTCCCGTATGCCCCAACCGGCCAGCGTCAGCGCTAAATCGGCCAGATCGGTTTGGCAGATCTCCGGCGTGGCAAAGCGCGCTAGCCGTTGCTGGGCATCTTCCGACCACAGCCGCAGGCAGTGACCGGGCTCGATACGACCCGCTCGACCACGTCGTTGCTCGGCATTGGCTTGAGATACCGATTCGGTGATTAAGCCGGAGAGTCCCGTATTGGGATCAAAGCGTTGGCTGCGCCGTAAGCCGCAGTCAATGACAACGCGCACCCCTTCGATGGTTAAGCTGGTTTCCGCGATGGCGGTGGCTAAGACGATTTTGCGCTGACCACTAGCGGTAGGTGCAATGGCCGCGTCTTGCTCAAACTGGCTGAGTTGGCCATACAGCGGACAAAGTTGTGTGTTGGCCGGTAGGCGTTGTTGCAACAGCCCTTGCAGGCGGCGAATTTCACTTTCTCCCGGCAGGAAAACCAGTATCGAGCCGGATTCACGTTGCAGAGTCTGATGAATCATTAGCGCGCAATGCTCGAGCAGAGGAGTTCTGCCGGGTGGGGCATAGCTGATGCTGACCGGATATTGCCGACCGGGGCAATTTAAGATGGGCGCATCATCGAGTAAGCGAGACAGGGGGGCGGCATCCAGTGTGGCCGACATCACGAGTAGACGCAGGTCAGGACGAAACACACTTTGGCTTTCTCGAGTCAGTGCGAGACCTAAGTCCGATGACAAATTGCGCTCATGAAACTCGTCGAAAATGATGACACCGTAGGACGATAGTTCCGGGTCATCCTGAACCATGCGCAGCAAAATACCTTCGGTAACGACCTCAATTCGTGTCGTTGAGCTGATCTTGCTATCGAGTCGCGTACGATAGCCAACGCGTTGACCTACCGGCTCACCCAGTTGTTTCGCCATGAACTGCGCTGCTGCCCGTGCCGCGAGTCGCCGAGGTTCGAGCATCAGAATTCGGCGCTCTTGCAGCCACGTAGCCTGTGCGTGGAGAACGGCGAGAGGAACCCGAGTGGTTTTTCCGCTGCCTGGTGGGGCTTGTAATATAGCGGTGTTTACGCGCTCCAGTGTGGCGAGAAGATCGGGCAGCACAGCCTCTATTGGCAGTGATGTGACCTTAGAAACGAATGAATCAGTCATTATTGTCAACGGCAGGCAGTTTAGGTGGCGTAGGCTGCTTAAAGGGAAAGGAGCTTAGGCTCAGCATAATAACAACAGGAGTAGCTATGAGCAGATGTCGAATCATAGGGCTGGGGCTGATTTTTGCGGCCATGTCTGTCCATGCTCAACCCGTTAAAGCGCCGGCATTTGTCCCCGTAAAAGCCTGTATTTTTGACCCTACCGGCGCCAATGGGCCGTTTGCGCAATTATCGCGTGACCTCGCCATCGAGGCCCAGCGATATGGCATGCGCCTCCAGGTGAAAATCTATTTGCACGAGCATGTTGCCGCCGAAGATTTCAAGGCGGGGCAATGTGATTTAGTGGGCATGTCCACGCTGCGTGCGCGCCAATTTAACAAGATGGTGGGCAGCATCGACTCACCGGGCAATTTGCGCAGCTATGCTGAAATCAGGTCGCTATTGCATGTACTCGCCAATCCAGCCTTCCAGCCCATGACGATCACTGGACGCTATCAAGTCATCGGCGTCATGCCCATCGGCGCGCTTTACGTCATGACCCGTGATCGAACCATAAACTCCATTGAGAAAGCTGCCGGAAAGCGCATTGGGGTTTTGGATTGGGACCCTTCGCAATCGAAAATGATCTCGGCGCTGGGGGCGCAACCGGTGCCGTCCGATATCACCAGTTATGGCGGTAAGTTTAATAACGGGCAAGTCGATATTATCGCTGCGCCAGCCATCGCCTATGAGCCGCTGGAGTTGTACAAAGGCATTGGCAAAAATGGCGGTGTGATTCGTTTCCCCCTGTTGCATGCCACCGCCACCATCATGATTCGTCGCGACTTTCTGCTCGAAAAAATGCCGGATCTCGATGCCCGTATCCAGCAGCTACAAGCCTATGGCTTACGCTTCCTCGACGCACATTTAGAGCGACTAAAACAGGCTGAAAAGTCCATTCCAGCTGCCGTGTGGGTGGAGCTGACCGCCGAAGAAAAGAACAGATACTCTCGGATGGTGCGTCAGGCGCGCATCGCGATGACTAAGGATGGTGTGTACGACACATCGACCATGAACTTGTTAAAGCGCGTGCGCTGTAAACATGATCCTGCCAATGAAGAATGCAGTCTGTTCGATGAATAAGGAAATACGCATGAAGCCATTTAAGCAGGTGTTTTTAGCGGGTTGTTTAGCGGGCGGTTTGTTCGCTGCTCCGGCCGTTGCGGCAGACGTCACACCGGCTCTACCTAGCCCTAAATCGGCGGGTATGCCACAGCCACTACCCAAGCCCGTGAAGGTCCGGTTTTGCATTTTCGATCCACTCGGGCCGAATGGAAAAATCGTGACGGCTGCGCGTGAGCTGGCGAAGTTTGCCGCGGAGTGGAACTTCATCGCTGAGATAAAAGCCTACACCGATGAGCGGGTAGCGACCGAAGATTTCAAGGCGGGTCAGTGTGAGGCAGTGGCAATTTCCACGTTACGCGCCAAGCAGTTTAATGCGTCTGTAGGCAGCATTGATTCGCCGGGTAATCTGCGCAATTACGACGAAATGAAGACGTTGCTGAAGATGCTGTCGAATCCTGTGGTAGCCCAGCTCGCCATCAATGGGAAGTATCAGGTGGCAGCCGTCATGCCGATTGGCGCCATTTTCGTGGTGGTCAATGACCGGCAAATTAACTCGTTGAGCAAGGCGGCAGGTAAGCGTGTGGTGGTTCTGGAGTGGGATCCTGTTCAAGCCAAAATGATTTCTGGGCTGGGCGCGCAGCCGGTGCTCGCCGATTTCTCGACCTATGCGGGAAAGTTCAATAATGGCCAGGCCGACATCATCGCCGCGCCGGCCCTAGGCTTTAAGCCGATGGAGCTTTACAAGGGCATCGGCAGCAAAGGCGGGGTCATTCGCTTTCCATTGCTGCAGGCCACGGGAACCATCTTGATTCGTCGTGATTTGATTTTGCCGAAAATTCCCGATCTGGACCTTCGCTTAAACCAAGTCCGGCAACTGGGGCTTCAACACATTGATGGCTTAATCAATATGTTGAAAGAAGCGGAGCAAGACGTGCCAGAGCGCCTCTGGATTGATCTGCCGAAAACCGAGCAAGACAAGTATTACCAAATGCTGCGTGAAGCGCGCATTACGCTGATGCGTCAGGGTATTTATAACAACGTGATGCTGGGCATTATGAAGCGTGTGCGCTGCAAGCATGTGCCCAATGACGCAGAGTGCAAGACGTACGACGAATAAGGCCATTAAAAAGCCCCGTCAGTGCAGGCTGGCGGGGCTTTTTTTCGCGCTTAATGTTGACTCACATCACTTAATCGCGAATCAGCGCCAGAAACTCATTGCGGGTTTGCGCGCTGTCACGAAACGCCCCGAGCATAATCGACGTTTTCATCACCGAATTCTGCTTCTCCACACCGCGCATCATCATGCACATGTGCTTGGCTTCAATGGTCACGGCAACGCCTTTGGCATCGGTCACTTGTTGAATTGCGTCGGCAATCTGTTTGGTCAGGTTTTCCTGAATCTGTAAGCGGCGAGCATACATGTCGGCAATGCGAGCGACTTTCGACAGCCCCAAGACTTTGCCAGACGGGATGTAAGCCACATGCACTTTACCAATGAACGGCAGCAGGTGGTGCTCGCACAGCGAATACAGCTCGATATCTTTCACTAACACCATCTGATCATTGTCAGAGGGAAATACGGCCCCGTTAACGAGGGTGTCGAGGTCTTCCTCGTAGCCTTTGCACAGGTATTTAAAAGCCTTAGCGGCACGTTTTGGTGTGTCGAGCAGGCCGGGTCGGCCCAGGTCCTCACCGACACCGCGGATAATGTCCGCGTAGGCGTTTTCCATGATTTTTCTCGTACTCGGAAGATGAAAGACTGACCGTAGCGAGGCGCGAGCCTACGGTAAAGAGGACAGCGCGGGCATTTTGTCTTCTCGCGGCCGTCGCAGCAAGACCATGACAGCGCCCGTACCGCCATGTCGAGGATCGGCGCTGACAAAGGCCAACACATCCGGCATTTGGCGTAGCCAACCATTTACGGCGGTTTTTAGCATGGCCTGACCATTGATCTGGCCTTTACCGTGCACAATTTTGACCACCGTAATGCTTTCGGCTTTGGCCTCTGCAAGCAGCTGCAACACCGCCTCGCGTGCCTGTTCCAGCGTGCAGCCATGAAGATCCACGGCATGCTTCCAAGGCAGCAGTCCAGCTTTAAGCTTGTCGAGCTGACGTTCTTGCACACCATGACGCTTAAAGCTTAATGCGGCTTCCGGCGACACGCCTTGAAGTAGCGCGACGGTATCCGACAGAGCGATATTCTCGCGCTCGGCATCGCCCTCGGCGCGTGCGCGCTTGAGGAGTGTCAGTGCATCCGGTTTCTTAGGGCGGGCTGGGCGGGCAGGGACGGCGCTATCCACCGAGAGTTTTCGAGCACCTCGCGTGGCCTGTTCGAAAAGCGCTTGGTCATCCAGTTCTGGCTCGGGCTCACGTGCGGGTAATGGCTTGACCATCTTCGGGGCGAGCAATGGTGCCTCTGCTTTTAACTGCCGCTTCAGCGCGGTGAGTTGCGGATCTTTCATGCCTGATTACCACCCCAGTCAGATAGCAAAATTATAGTGTGCTTGCAGCACCAGTTGCCGTGTAAAATCGTTGAACATTTTCTGCTGAATTTCGGAGTTCCCGTGAGCGATTCGCTGCCTGCCCTGACCCTATCCGCTGATGTGCTGGCAGAAGCCGAGCGTGAACTCGTGACCATTCGCGACTGGATGCGCTTTTGCGTGAGCTGCTTCCGTGGCTGTGATGTGCATATTGGCCACGGCACCAGTGACCCCTTTGCAGAGGCTTCGGCGCTAGTGTTGCAGACACTGAACCTAGAATGGTCGGCAGATGAAGAAATTCTCTCTGCGCGCTTGTTGCCTTCGGAGCGAGCCGCTATTTCGGAGACGCTGCGCAAACGCGTGAATGACCGCACGCCGCTGGCTTACTTGCTGAATCTGGCGTATTTCAACGGCCTGCCGTTCTATGTTGATGAGCGTGTGTTGGTGCCGCGCTCACCTATTGCCGAGCTTATCCAAGATCGTTTCCTGCCGTGGTTGAAAGACGAGCCACAGCGTATTCTCGATCTCTGCACCGGCTCTGGCTGTATCGCCATTGCCTGTGCAAAAGAGTTCACCGATGCCCTCGTGGATGCCACCGATCTTTCGCTGGATGCGCTTGCCGTGGCAGCGATTAATATTGAGCATCATGACCTGCAAGAGCGCGTTGGCTTGCTGGAGTCTGATGTATTCAGCAAGTTGCCGGGCCAGCGTTATGATCTAATCGTGAGTAATCCACCGTATGTGGATGCCGAAGATATGGCTGATCTGCCGGAAGAGTTTTTGCGTGAACCAGAGATGGGTCTGGCTTCGGGAGCAGATGGCTTGGATATCACCAAACGCATTTTGGCTGAAGCCGCCGATTACCTAACGGAAGACGGCATCCTGGTGGTCGAAGTGGGTAACTCGCAATGGGCACTGGAACAAACGTTCCCCGATGTGCCTTTTGTGTGGGTTGAATTCGAGCGCGGTGGCAAAGGCGTATTTGTATTAACGGCGGCGGATTGCCGCGAACATCAGGCGGTTTTTGAGGCGAGCATCTAAGATGGCCGGCAACAGCATTGGGCAAGTTTTTCGCGTCATGACCGCGGGCGAATCGCATGGCCTTGCGCTCACCGCCATTGTGGATGGAGTTCCGCCCGGCATTGCCCTGACAGAAGCAGACTTGCAGGGTGATCTCGATCGTCGTAAGCCCGGCACTTCATCGTTTGCGACGCAACGCAAAGAAGAAGATCAAGTCAAAATCTTGTCTGGTGTGTTTGAAGGCCACACGACGGGAACCCCCATTGCGCTGGTCATTGAGAACACCGACCAGCGCTCCAAGGATTACGGCAACATTGCCGACACCTTCCGACCTGCCCATGCGGACTACACTTACACGCACAAGTTTGGCTTCCGTGATTATCGCGGCGGCGGGCGCTCCAGTGCCCGTGAAACGGCCATGCGCGTCGCTGCCGGTGCCATTGCCCGCAAAGTGCTGGCTGAGCAGTTTGGCGTCAGCATTCGCGGCAGAGTTTCGCAAATTGGTGACATTAAGGCGCAGACCTGTGACTGGGATTATGTCCGCGAAAATCCGTTCTTTTGTGGTGATCGCGAAGCCGTGCCCAAAATGGAGCAGCTCGTACTCAGCATGCGCACCGAAGGTTCCAGCATTGGCGCAGCCGTGGAAGTTTTCGCGACAGGCATGCCGGTTGGTTGGGGCGAGCCCGTATTTGATCGCCTCGATGCCGATATTGCCCATGCCATGATGAGCATTAATGCCGTGAAGGGCGTGGAAATTGGCGATGGCTTTGCTGTGGTAGCCCAGCGGGGTGAGCAACACCGTGACGAGCTAACACCGGAAGGCTTTCTCAGCAATCACGCGGGCGGTGTCTTGGGTGGCATCTCCAGCGGTCAGGATCTGATTGTGCGTATTGCCTTAAAGCCGACCTCAAGCATCACCACGCCGGGTCGTAGCATCAACCTCAAAGGCGAGGCCATTGAAGTGGTCACTAAAGGTCGTCATGACCCCTGCGTGGGTGTGCGCGCCACGCCTATTGCAGAGGCCATGTTAGCCATCGTGCTGCTGGATCACGCGCTGCGTCATCGCGCCCAGAATGCGAAGGTCACGTGCAGCACGCCCGTGATTCCGGGCAGCTTTGCCGGTTGAGCGTGGCGCGAATTCCCTACCTGCCGCTGGGTGCGTTTTACTTCTTCTACTTTGCCGTTATCGGCGGCTTCATGCCCTACTGGGGGCTGTACTTACAGTCCCTAGGTTTCAATGCCGAAGCCATCGGCGAACTCTCGGCCATTGTCATGGCCACCCGTATCATCGCGCCCAACTTCTGGGGTTATATTGCCGACAAGACCGGTCAGCGCCTGCGTTTAGTTCGCTTGGGCGCGGGCATGATTACGTTGGGCTGGCTGGGCGTGTTTGTGGCGCGCGAGTTTTGGCCGCTGGCGGCTGTGCTTTTAGTCTATGGTTTTTTCCAGAATGCAATTCTGGCGCAGTTCGAGGCGGTAACGTTGGCTCACTTGGGCGAACAGCGCGAACGTTATAGCCAAATTCGTCTCTGGGGCTCGCTCGGGTTTATAGCCACCGGTACCGGGCTGGGCTTGTATTTTGAGTATTTCCCGGTCAGTCATTTGCCGCTGGCGTTGTTGGTCTGTGCCTTTGCAACGTGGTTGGCTAGCGCTTTTGTGCCCGACATTGCTACACCGAAACGATCGCCAAACGCGCAGGGCTTTCTCTCCATTCTTCAGCGTCGCTCCGTCTGGATATTTTTTATCGCGCATTTTCTGCTTCAGTTATCGCATGCGCCGTACTACACCTTCTACAGTATTTACTTGGAAAGCCATGGCTACAGCCGCAGTGATATTGGTTGGCTCTGGGGCTTAGGTGTATTCGCTGAAGTTGTTTTATTCATGTTGATGCATCGCGTATTACCCACGGTGGGTGAGCATCGTTTGATGCTCTGGAGTCTGGCGCTAGCGGCCGTACGCTGGCTGATGATTGGCTATGGCGTCGAATACCCGGCCATGATCTGGTCCGCGCAGCTGCTGCATGCCGCCAGCTTCGCAACCTTTCATGCGGCGGCAATGACACTTATCTATCGGCACTTTGGTGAGGGTTCGCAAGGCCAAGGTCAGGCGCTTTACAGCATGCTTTGGGGAACCGGCGTAGCGCTGGGCGCGTGGCTGGCGGGAATGGTGTGGTCGAATGCGATGGCAGGATGGATTTTTGCCACTGCAACGGCGCTTTGCCTGTTGGCACTGCTGTTGTTAATGCAGTCATTTCGGCAGGCCAGCGCGCCCTGATTTGGCTATGATGTGATCCTTGCAAGCGGGTGCTGGTTTGTTCGGCACTCATTTTTACCTTGAGGACGCAATCATGGCCAACTTTGATGTGGTGGTATTCGGCGCAACCAGCTTTGTCGGGCAGATTCTGACGCGCTACTTATTCGAGCGTCAGGGTGTTGCGGGCGAGATTCGTTGGGCCATTGCCGGCCGTTCTGCTACCAAATTGGCGGAGCTTAAAGACAGCCTAGGCGAGGCTGCTCGTGATCTGCCGGTACTGCTGGCAGAGGCCCATGATGAAGCCTCCTTGCAGGCCCTTTGCGCGCAAACCCGTGTGGTGGTGTCTACCGTAGGGCCTTATGCGCTGTATGGCTCTGAGTTAGTCAAAGTCTGTGCCGAATCCGGTACAGATTATTGTGATCTCACCGGTGAGCCTCAATGGATTGCACGCATGTTGGCCCAGCATGAGGCCACTGCGCAGCGTAAGGGTGCGCGTATCGTGCATTGCTGTGGCTTTGACTCACTGCCATCCGACTTGGGCACTTACTTTTTACAATCGCAGGCACGAGCGCGCTACCAAGCCCCTTGCACACGCGTGAAGCTGCGCGTGAAAGCCATGCGCGGGACTTTTTCGGGCGGTACGGTGGCCAGCATGATGGAAATGCTGCGTGAGGTCGGCAAAGACCGCGCCATCCTAAAATTGCTGCAAAATCCCTATGCCTTCTGCGCTCAGCAACTCAAGTTGCGACAGCCTAATCCTGCGGCCGTTTCCTTCGATGACGACGCGCAGTCTTGGCAAGTGCCCTTCATCATGGCCGCGATTAATACCAAAGTGGTTCATCGTAGCAATGCCTTGCAGGGTTACCGTTACGGTGAAAACTTTTGCTATGACGAAACGCAGCTAACCGGCAAAGGTTTTAAGGGGCGTCTGGGAGCTATTGCTTTTGCATCCGGTCTGGGCGGATTTATGGCCGCTGCTGCGCTAGCCCCAACGCGCAGCTTGTTGGAGCGTTTTGTGGTGCCCAAGCCGGGTGAGGGTCCATCGCCCAAAGCGCAGCGTGAGGGCTATTACGACATTCGTCTGTTTGGCAAAACAGAGGCGGGCAAGACCTTAGTGGTCAAGGTCACCGGAGATCGCGACCCCGGCTACGGCTCTACCGGCAAAATGTTGGGTGAGGCGGCAATGTGTTTGGCCATGGACATCAGCAAGTCCGACAAGGCCGGCGGCTTCTGGACGCCTGCTACCGTCATGGGCGATGCCCTCATTGCTCGTTTGCAACAACATGCCGGTCTGACATTTAGTGAGGTGTCGGCGTCGTGATGGAGTTTATGCAACCGGTGCGTGACTTTTTGGCCTGTGCGACGCCGCCCGAATGGGTGAGTGCCGCCGTGCTGGATGTGCCGCTATTGTTACAAGACCATGCCAATTGTGAAAAAAAGGCGGCCAGCACCGCCATGAATATGCTGTTCCGCTACAACGACCGTGAAGAGCTGCAAACCGAGTTGGCGCAGCTGGCTCGCGAAGAGTTGCTACATTACGAGCAAGTGCGCGACTTGATGCAAAAGCGGGGCATAGGCTATCGCCCTGTGTCGGCTGCCCGTTATGCCCAAGGTATGCGCCAACACGTTCGAACCTCAGAGCCCGGACATCTGGTCGATCTGATGATTATCGGTGCTTTTGTTGAGGCACGTTCGTGTGAGCGCTTTGCCGCTATTGCACCGCATTTAGATGAAGACCTGAAACGCTTCTATACCTTTTTGTTGCGCTCAGAGGCCCGCCATTTCCAGTACTACTTGGGCTTGGCGAGATTGTATTCGCCTGAGCCGATTGATGATCGTGTGGCCTTTTTTCGCGACGTTGAACGGGTGTTGATTGAGACCCCTGATGTGGAGGTGCGCTTCCACAGTGGCCTGCCGCCAGTCATGGCGATTACGCCGAGCACTGAGCAAACTGCATGTTTGAGTTAATTTGCCCGTTGTGCCGAAGCGCTCTGCAAACCCATGACAAGACGTGGTTTTGCTTGAACGGTCATGCCTTTGATGTGTCGCGAGAGGGCTATGTCAATTTGCTGCCTGTGCAGCATAAGAAAAGCCTGTCCCCGGGCGATACCGCCGACAGTGTGGCCGCGCGCCGTCGCTTTCTAAGCGCGGGTCATTACCAGCCGCTTCGTGACGCAGTGGCGAGGGTGTTGCATGGTTTATCGGCGCAACGAATGCTCGATCTAGGCTGTGGTGAGGGCTATTACACAGAGGCCATGCGCGGCGAGGTGCCCTTAGTCTGTGGATTGGATATTGCTAAGCCGGCCATTCAACTGGCGGCTCGTCAGCAAAAGCAGGTGACCTGGTTGGTCGGTAGTGCGGCGTTACTTCCTTTTGCTGATGCTTCACTGGACGTGGTGAGCAGTTTATTTAGCCCGTTACCGGTGACTGAAATGCATCGCGTCTTAAAGCCAAACGGCCATGTACTGATGGTGACGCCGGCACCGGATCATCTCTGGCAAGTTCGGCAAGGCTTGTTTGAAGCGGTGCGTGCTCATGAGCCGGACAAATTCTTGCAGGCCTTTCACGACGACTTTGTGTTATCCAATCGCCAGCGGGTAGAGGCGCCGCTCACACTTTCACAAGCGGCCTTAAAGGATTTATTGGCCATGACGCCCTACGCGTGGAAGGCAACCGCCGAGCGCCGAGCCTTACTAGAAGCCAACGAAATTTTTCAAACCCTAGCGGCATTCGATGTCATGCTGTTCAAGCGAAAGCTTGATCAACAAAGCGAAGTCTTGGTTTAAGTTGAGGGTTGAGCATTGCAAGCCATCAGTTATGCCGAATTTGGTCACAATTTTATACAGCAGGTGGTAACAGCTCACCGACTCGGCAATGCGATAGAAGCCTTGTTAGAGCAGACGATTGCCGGCTCTATGCGTAAATTACCGGCCGATATGCTGATGATTTCTTATGTCTTTAAATTAGAAGACATTAGCGTTGACCCCTTACTGAACCACTTGCCAAAGATTGCATTCATGCTCTGTGTTCGAGGTGATCTGCAATTAGATGTCGAGCTCTTTGGCATTGATCTTAAGTTTTCTTTGGCCGTCAGCATTCAGGTACAAATAGACGTAGAGACGTATGCGCCGGTCACTCTCAGACTCGTGCCTCACCCGGTGTCGGGCCATAGCATTCGTATCGATTTAGTCGGCGAAAACTTGCCAAGTGACGTGCTGGATAGGCTCAAGTTGGTGAAGCCGATTGTTCGCGATCAAATCGTGAAAGAAGTGAATGCCCGAATCAATGATCCCAGCATTCAAACAGCGGCAAATATAGATGTATTGGCACTCGTATCGCAGGTGAAAATGAGCGGCTGAGAACGCTTATTCCGCGACCAGCAGCAGCCCCTCTCCATCGATATCCACCATACGCAGTTCTAATCGCGATTTCGAGAACGCAAAGTCTTGCAACTTGGGCGTTTCCAGCGCGAACTGCTCGCCCGCTGACTCGTAGTGAACAATCAGTAAGTCGAGATAGGGCTCTAAGGTCGTTAATCGATAACTGCGATTGTCGCCAAATTCGGGATAGACAAAGATCTCTTCGCCTTGCTTGGCCGCCAGCACTTGAAGCTCTTCAATGGCTTTTTGCAGAATGCTCTTAGCCATGGCTTAAAACCGATACTGCACGAGTTCAATGCCTTCTGGTCTAGCCCAGGCAATGACGGTCTCACCAGCCTCTTCGCGCCAGTCTCCCAGTACCAGACGCTCACCGGCCATGTCGCCGGGCAGTTCCACGGCATGCCGCATCGGGCGATGGGTATGGCCGTGAATGAGCAGCTCCACATTGGCTTCCGCCATGACACGAACGACTTCTTCCAGAGTCACATCCATGATGTTTTCTGGCTTGTTGCTGTTCGCCATCTTGCTTTGCATGCGCCACATCTCGGCCACCATCAGGCGTTGATCGAGTGGTTTTTCCAGCATCATCTGTTGCCATTCGCTGCTGCGCGATTGTTGGCGAAATGCCATGTAGGCGGCATCTAGCGTGCAGAGTTGATCGCCGTGCATGAGTAGGGCGGGAGAACCAAACAGATCGACCACTTCGGCATCAGCCATCATGCGGCCACCGGCCAGCTCGGCAAAACCGGGCACACCGGCAGGGCCACGCTCCAGCAAAAAGTCGCGATTGCCATGGCAAAAGACGAGCTCTATGCCACGTGCTCTGATGCTGCGGAAACTCTCGTAAATACTGTCGAGGTAGGGCGTATGAAGATCGTCTCCAACCCAGACCTCAAACAGATCGCCCAGCACATAGACTGCCGAGCAGTCGCCTGGCAGATCGCGCAGCAGGGTTTTAAAGCCCTCGCTACAGCGCGGCAGGTCAGGCGCGAGATGAACATCCGACAGCAGCAGAGCACAGGCCACGGCTTACTCCGCGATCACTTCGGCAGTTTCAATTACTACGGCGGTACGGGGCACATCTTGATGGCCACCGGCATTGCCCGTAGCAACCCCCTTGATTTTATTGACGACGTCCATGCCCTCTACGGTTTTACCAAAAACAGCATAGCCCCAGCCCTGTGGATTCTTACCGCTGTGGTTGAGAAAGCCGTTGTTGCCGACGTTGATGAAGAATTGAGCCGTTGCTGAGTGCGGATCACCAGTACGCGCCATGGCGATAGTGCCGATATCGTTCTTCAAGCCATTGTCAGCTTCGTTTTGAATGGGCGTGCCAGTCGACTTTTGCTTCATTTTCTCGTCGAAGCCGCCGCCTTGAATCATGAAGCCATCAATGACACGGTGAAAAATAGTGCCGTTGTAGTGGCCGTTTTGGACGTATTCAACAAAGTTGGCAACGGTCTTTGGCGCTTTAGCAGCGTCGAGTTCCAGCACGATGCGACCTTGATTTGTGTTAAGTGCAACTTTCATGCGCGGATTCCTGCGTATTTATGAATGACATTGGACATGTATAGCCCGTATTCGGTTGAGAGCGTACCCCCGTGAGGCGTACACTCCAGCCTTTAATTTTGCCTGCTAGACCATGATTGAAGCCAGAGATTTCATCCGAACCCGTGTGCTTACCGATATTGATAGCGGTGCCCACGCCCAAATTGTGACCCGTTTCCCGCCGGAGCCGAACGGCTACCTGCATATTGGTCACGCCAAATCGATTTGCCTAAACTTTGGACTGGCTGAAGAAGCTGCAACGCATCCCGGCGTAAACGGGCTGTGTAACCTCCGTTTTGATGACACGAATCCTGAAAAAGAGTCTCAAGAGTACATCGATGCTATCCAGCGCGATGTGCAATGGTTGGGTTTCCAATGGTCAGGCGAGGTGCGTTATGCCTCCTCGTACTTCCAGGCACTGCATGATTTTGCCGTTGAGCTGATTCAAGCGGGCAAAGCGTATGTGGACTCACAAACGCCAGAAAAAATTCGCGAGTTGCGTGGCACGTTGAGCCAGCCCGGCATTAACTCGCCATTCCGTGACCGCTCCATAGCCGAAAACTTGGATTTGTTTGCGCGCATGAAAGCTGGTGAGTTCGCCGATGGCGCTCATGTCTTGCGCGCAAAAATTGATATGGCATCGGGCAACATCAACCTGCGCGATCCGATCCTCTACCGCATTCGCCACATCGAGCATCACCAGACCGGCAGTGACTGGTGCATCTACCCGATGTACGACTACACGCACCCCATTTCGGATGCCTTGGAAGGCATTACGCATTCGCTGTGCACGCTAGAGTTTGAAGCGCACCGACCGCTGTATGATTGGCTGTTGGAGCAACTGCCGTCGCTGCCGCACCCACAGCAGATAGAATTTGCGCGCCTCAACCTGAACTACACCGTGACCTCTAAGCGCAAGCTCAAGCAGCTCGTTGATGAGAAGCTGGTGCAGGGCTGGGACGATCCACGTATGCCCACCATTTCTGGCCTGCGTCGTCGTGGCTATACGCCTGCGTCCTTGCGTAATTTCTGCGACCGTATTGGCCTCAGCAAAAGCGATGGTGTGGTGGATGTCGCCATGCTCGAGTTCTGCATTCGTGAAGACTTGGAGTTGAGCGCTCCGCGAGCCATGGCCGTGCTGCGCCCGTTGAAAGTGGTGTTAACGAACGTAGCGTCAGATCATCTCGAAATCATTCGCACCGTACGTCACCCAAATGTGGATATGGGCGAGCGTGAATTACCGCTCACCCAAGAAATCTACATTGACCGTGCAGATTTTGAAGAAGTGCCACCCAAAGGCTTTAAGCGCCTGACACTGGGTGGCGAAGTGCGTTTACGCAATGCCTATGTCATGCGCTGCGATGAGGTCATTAAAGATGCGGCCGGCAACATCACCGAACTGCGCTGCTCCTTAGACCTCGCTACGTTGGGCGCTAATCCGGCGGATCGTAAGGTGAAGGGGGTGATTCATTGGGTATCAGTTTCACATTCCTTACCTGCAACGGTTCGTCTCTACGATCGCCTTTTCAATGATGCCTCTCCAGATCGTGGCGATACTGACTTCAAAACCTTTATTCATGAAGCCTCTTTAGAGACGCTAACTGAAGCCCGCGTTGAAGCCTCGCTAGCCACAGCAGTGGCAGAAGATCGTTTTCAGTTCGAGCGTGAAGGCTATTTCTGCGTTGACTTAAAAGAGTCTAGCCCGGAGCACTTAGTATTCAATCGCACCGTCGGTTTGCGTGACTCTTGGGGCAAGCCGGCATGAGTGGCACGTCGCCAGCATTGGTCATTCATAACTCAGAGACGCGAAGCAAGGCCGCCTTTGTGCCGCGAAAAGCCGGTGAAGTTAGCCTGTATGTCTGTGGGATGACGGTCTATGACTACTGTCATATCGGCCATGCCCGCGTCATGGTGTCGTTCGATATCATTACCCGCTGGTTGCGTCATGTAGGCTTCAAGGTCACGTATGTCCGCAACATCACCGATATCGACGACAAGATCATCGCGCGCGCTAACGAAAACGGCGAATCCATTGACGCGCTGACGGCACGCTTTATTGCGGCCATGGATGAAGATGCGGCTGCTTTGGGTACATTGAGCCCCGATTTAGAGCCGAAAGCGACGGATCATGTTGACGATATTTTGAGTATGGTCGACACCTTAGTGAAGAAAGGGCATGCCTATCCGGCTAAGAATGGCGATGTCTATTTCAACGTTTCTAGCTTCCCGCGCTATGGTCGCCTGTCCAATAAAAAATTGGATGAGTTGCAGGCAGGTGCGCGTGTTGAGGTCGATGACATCAAGCAAAACCCCATGGATTTCGTGCTTTGGAAGGCCGTTAAGCCCGGTGAGCCCTCATGGGCTTCGCCGTGGGGTCAGGGTCGGCCCGGCTGGCACATCGAATGCTCAGCCATGAGCACGTGCTGCTTGGGCAGCGGTTTTGATATTCATGGCGGCGGTGGGGATTTACTCTTTCCGCATCATGAAAATGAGATCGCACAGTCTGAAGCGGCGACCGGCGAAACCTACGTCAATACCTGGATGCATGTCGGTTTTGTGCAGGTCAATGCCGAGAAGATGTCGAAGTCGTTAAACAACTTCTTCACCATTCGCGAAGTGCTCAAGCAGTATCACCCGGAAGTCTTGCGTTACTTCATTGCCGCTAGCCATTACCGCAGCCCACTGAATTATTCGGATGCTGCGCTGGATCAGGCCAAACAAGCCCTGGAGCGCTTTTATGCAACGCTTGGCGCTTTGGTTGATCTAGGCGCGGGCGAGCCAGCAACCGCTGCAGAGTATGAGGCGCGATTTGCATTGGCAATGAACGACGACTTCAATACCCCCGAAGCCCTAGCCGTGCTGTATGAGTTGGTGCGTGAAGCGAATCGCTGTGACAAAGCGGCTGATGCGAAGGGTGCTGCACAGTATGCCAACCTGCTTAAACGCTTAGGCGCCATTTTGGGGCTTTTACAGTATGAACCTGAAGCCTTCCGTCAAGCGGGGGCGGGGGATGCAGACTTTGTCGCCGAAGTTGAAGCCTTAATTTCTGAAATAACTGCTGTTCGACTCGCTAAAAACTTCCAGCGCTCCGATGAGATTCGGGCTCAACTGCAAGCCATGGGTGTGGCCGTGGAGTTTTCACGCGAAGGCATTCGTTGGCGTAAAGCCGATTAAGCCGCATTAGGCTGGGAGCTGCTAGGGGAAAGCTAGGTTGGCATGTATCATGCTGCACTTGCGGCGATCCCTCGCTCCCGGTCACTAACCGCCGCCTTCTATGGACATACTGCTGATTTTGTTTTTGATTACCTTCAATGGCCTATTTGCCATGTCGGAAATCGCCATCGTTTCATCGCGGCGCATCCGTTTGCAGCAAATGGCTGATACGGGTGACTTAGGTGCAAAGGCAGCGTTGAAGCTGTCTGAACATCCCACTTTTTTCCTGTCCACGGTGCAAATCGGTATTACGCTCATTGGCGTGATGAGCGGAGCCTTGGGTGAAGGTGCCATTACGGACCGTCTACGACCCATCTTCGAGAGCATCCCGCTGATTGCGCCCTATGCCAGCATCTTGGCAACGGCCTGCATGGTTATTCTCATCACCTATTTCTCGTTGATTGTGGGTGAGTTAGTACCTAAGCGTTTGGGTATGCAGTCGCCCGAGAAAATTGCTCGGGTGATTGCGCCATTTATGCGCGGGGTATTGTTTCTAACACATCCCGTAGTGCGCTTTTTAAGCTGGTCTACCGAGCGAGTGTTGGACTTGTTGGGTGTCAAGCGCACTGGTGACTCGCCGGTAACCGAAGAAGAAATTAAGGGCTTGATGGCAGAAGGTGCTGAGGCTGGCATTTTTGAACAAGCCGAGCGTGAATTGGTCGCCAATGTTTTCCGTCTCGATGACTGGAACTTGAGCTTGATCATGACCACTCGACCCGATATTGAGTGCTTGGATCTCAGCGAGCCGCTGAACGAGCAAAAAGCCTTACTGGCTCAGACGAGCTACAGTTACCTGCCGGTTTGTCGCGATGGTATGGCGAACATCGTTGGGGTTTTATCACTCCCTGTGTTGTTGCAACAGCAGTTAGCCAACAACACGATTTGGGATATTGAGTCGCTGGTTAAGCCCGCTTTATTTGCTCCGATGGGCTTGTCTCCCTTGGCGCTACTCGATCTGTTCCGCAGCAAGCGTGAACATTTAGCTTTAGTCGTGGATGAGTACGGCGAAATTCAAGGTTTAGTGACTCTCACCGATGTGTTGGAGGCCATGGTCGGCGAGCTGCCCTCCGATGCCAACGTTGAAGACCCTGATGTTGTTCGTCGTGAAGATGGTTCTTGGTTGATTGATGGCGCACTTTCCATTGAGCGCTTTCGTGACCTTTTCCCGATCGAGTGCGACGAATTAGAAGGCAGTCGAGATTTCCAAACGCTGGCTGGGTTGGTGCTGTTCGAGCTAGGCAGTATTCCTCGAACGGGTCAGGTGATGAATTGGAACGGCTTGCGTCTGGAAGTCGTGGACATGGATGGCATGCGTATCGACAAGCTCTTAGTGAGCAGGCTCAACTGACGAGTTGACGCTCTGCGGCTTGCACGGACTGTTCGATTAAGGTCGCAATGGTCATCGGGCCAACGCCACCGGGCACAGGAGTCCAGGCAGCCACACGATCAACCAACGGCTTCAGCTCAATATCACCCACACCACCGGGGTGATAACCGGCATCAACGACTACCGCGCCGTCTTTTATCCATGCCGCTTTAATGAACTCGGGGCGACCCACAGCACCAACCACAATGTCGGCTTGCGCAATGAGCGCCGCTAAGTTTTGTGTTTTCGAGTGGCAAATGGTGACAGTGCAGTCGGCACTGAGCAGCATCATCGCCATGGGTTTACCGAGGATGGCACTGCGCCCAACCACCACGGCATGTTTTCCAGCCAGTGCGATACCGTAATGCTTAAGCAGACTCATGATGCCGGCTGGTGTTGCCGAGCCATAGGCGCGTTCGCCCATGGCCATGCGCCCAAAGCCCAGGCAAGTCACGCCATCCACATCTTTTTCTAGTGCAATCGCATCAAAGCAGGCGCGCTCATCAATCTGATGCGGTACCGGATGCTGTAAGAGGATGCCATGGACATCCGGATTGGCATTGAGCGTGTGAATCTCAGCCAAGAGTTGCTCAGTAGTGGTCACACTGGGCAGCTCAAGGCGGATCGAATCCATGCCAACCCGCTGGCAGGCCTTACCCTTCATGGTCACGTACGTCGCTGAGGCCGGGTCGTCGCCCACCAAAATCGTAGCCAAAATAGGCGTGCGACCACTTTTAGCCTTGATGTGCGCAACGCGATCGGCGATCTCGGCTTCCATTTTCAGCGACAGGGCTTTGCCATCCAGCAACAAGGCAGACATGAGATCTCCGTAGCGGTCATTAAGTTGACGTGTATTTTCGCATGCGCGGGACTGACCTGTCAGTGCCGAACTTAGGACTGGCTTTTCTATGGCGCGAATAAAAAGGACTGTTCAGTCATAAATCGCTTGCGACTGATGAGTCGCGCTTGTATAAACGCGGCTGGCTGCGAGACCGTTGAGTCACAGATTGAGGTTCGCCCGCCTTTTATGACCTTTTCCGGAGTGGTTTGTCATGAGTTTGAATGTCCCGAATCCTATGAATGCCATGATTCCGCGCACCCTGTTCAGCGCAGAACATGAAGATTTTCGCCGAACTGCCCGTCGTTTCTTCGAAGAAGAACTGGCTCCGCACCGTGAAAAGTGGGAAGAGCAGCAGCACATTGATCGCAACTTGTGGAATAAAGCGGGTGAATTGGGTCTGCTTTGTCCAACCATGCCTGAAGAGTACGGCGGCTCCGGGGTGGACCGCCTATACAGCGTGATCCTCATGGAAGAGCAGGCGCGTGCCGGTGATTCCGCCTCGGGCTTTTCGCTGCACTCCGATATCGTGGCGAATTACCTGAATAATTTTGCCACCGAAGAACTTAAGCAGAAGTGGCTGCCTAAGATGGCCACAGGTGAGGCCGTCGGCGCTATCGCCATGACTGAACCCGGCACAGGCTCTGACCTTCAGGCAGTGCGCACCAGCGCCATTGCCGATGGTGATGACTACATCGTGAACGGCAGCAAGATTTTTATCACTAACGGTTATCTCTGCGATATCGCGGTAGTGGTCGTGAAGACGGGCGATCCTAGCAAGGGCGCCGAAAGCATTTCGCTGCTGCTGATCGAAGCCGATCGTCCTGGCTTCAGTAAAGGTCGTCCTTTGAAGAAGGTAGGCATGAAGGGGCAAGACACCTGCGAACTGTTCTTCGACAACGTGCGTGTGCCTAAGTCCAACTTGATTGGCATGGAAGGCATGGGCTTCATCATGCTCATGAAAGAACTGGCCTGGGAACGCTTGATGATTGCCATCATGTGCGCGTCTGGCTGTGAGCAAGTACTGGCTCATACTCTGGCCTATGTGCGTGATCGTAAAGTCTTCGGTAAGCCCGTTGCCGCCTACCAGAACACTAAGTACAAACTCGCTGAACTGCGCTCGGAAACACAGATCGCCCGCGTATTCGTGGACAAATGTATTGAAGAGCAGATCAAAGGCACCTTGCAGGTAGATGCCGCTGCAGCCGCCAAGTACTGGGTCTCGGATTTGATGTCCAAGGTTGCCGACGAGTGCGTGCAGCTGCACGGTGGCTACGGCTTCATGCTCGAGTATCCGGTGGCGCAGGCCTACATCGACACCCGCGCCAACCGCATCTACGGCGGCACCAACGAAATCATGAAAGAGCTGATTTCACGTACGTTCTAAGCGTATGGGTTCATAAAAAAGGCGCCAGATGGGCGCCTTTTTTATGTGCAACATGACCGAATTTAGGCGGGGTCAAATGGCCTGAAGTTAGGCTGACGTTTTTCTTGGAAGGCTGAAAAAGCCTCTAGTGCCTCTGGCGAGGTGACGCGTGTCATAAAGTGTTGACCTTCAAATCGCATGTGCGCTGAAAAAACAGTTTGGTGTGGTTTTTTCAGTAATGACTTGGTGAGCAATACCGACGCATAGGGCTGATGGGCCAATTGCTTAGCCTTCCTCATTGCATAGTCGAGTACAGGCTCATCCAGCACGATGGTATTTACCAGACCAATATCACGTGCTGTTTCGGGACTGAACGTCTCGCCCAATAACAGTAGCTCTGCCGCACGGCGGTGACCGGCCATGAGCGGAAGAACATAGCTTGATCCAGCTTCGGGGCACAGGCCTAGGCTGACAAACGGTAATTGAAAGCGTGCGGTGTTGTCACAGTAGGCCAAATCACAGTGCATCAGCAATGTTGTGCCAATACCAATGGCGTAGCCACTGACCGCAGCCACAATGGGCTTTTGGGCATTTAACAACGTGTTGAGCATCACCATGACCGGCGCCTGTTCATCCATGGGCGGGTGCTGTAGAAAGTCTTTTAAATCGTTGCCGCTGGTAAAGTTTTCGCCCTCACCACTGAGCACGATCACACGCACACAGGGATTGGCTTCAGCCGCTAATAACGCATCATTGATGGCGCTATACATGGTGTGGGTGAGTGCATTCTTTCGCTCTGGGCGATGAATCACGATATGGCAAACAGCGTCGTCATGCCTAACTTGAATTTCCGCAGGGCTCATACGGCTTAATCTCATCTTGGGGTGTTTTGAAGGGTGTATCCTAGCCTGCTTAGTCATTTAGAGCGCAGAAATGAAAGCACCTTATTCAGCTGATTCCGGCTACATATTTGCGGCTTTAACGCTGTTAATTTGGTCTGGCTTTGTTGTGGTTTCCCGTCTGGGTTCTACAAGCAGTTTGACGCCTTACGATATTGCCGCGCTGCGCTTGGGTACGGCGGCTTTAGTGCTTGCGCCCTGGTGGTTGCCCCGGCTGCTGAATCGCGAGCGTCGCCGACTGAAGTGGTATCAAGCTTTAAGCCTGGCTCTGTTGGCGGGCATTACCTATCCATTAGCCAGTTATATTGGTTTTCAAACGTCCCCGGCGAGTCATGGCGCTGTCTTAATTTCCGGCATGCTGCCCTTCTTCACGTCTTTTTTTGCCGGTTGGTTATTGGGTGAGCGGCCAAGCCGTGTGCGTGTCTTAGGTCTGGTCTTGATATTAACGGGCGTGTTAACGCTGCTATTTGGCCAGATCACGCCTCAAACGTTTTCAACGGCGACCTTAAAGGGCGACTTCATGTTGCTCAGTGCCAGTTGTTTATGGTCTTTGTTCACCGTGTTAATCAAATACTGGCAGCTCAAAGCGTTCGACGTTTCGCTGGGGGTAACGTCCGTATCCGCCATGATTTACCTGCCGGTATTTACTCTGTTTTTGCCGAGTCATTTGCATCTGGCGAGTGTCGAAGAGATTGCGCTTCAGGCGTTTTATCAGGGCTTTATCGTGGTGTGTGTAGCCATGTGGACCTATGCGAAAGCGGTGGAGTTACTGGGTAGCGTCAAGGTCGTCATTATGATGTCAGCCGTCCCTGTGGTCGGTGCTTTGCTTGCCGTGCCTGTATTGGGTGAGACCCTAAGTTCTAGCACGGCCTTAGGCGTCACCATCGTTTTTCTGGGGGCACTGATTGGCGCCATGGCTAAGCCGTCTAAGCCTGCCTAAGACGTGCGCGCTATAGCGTGTCTAAGCGCGAGCGCCAGTGTATTGCCTGCTCTGTAATGGCTGATGTTGCTTCGGGCGTCATCTTTTCGAGCTGACGATAGACCATGCCAATCCGCGGGTTTTTGCTTAGCGTGTTGGCATGGCGAGCATGAAAATCCCAATACAACGCATTGAATGGGCAAGCCTTGGGGCCGATTCGTTGTTTTTTATCGTAGCGACAGTCTTTGCAGTAGTCGCTCATTTTGTCGATGTAGGCTGCGCTAGAAACATAAGGCTTGGTGGCCAATAAGCCACCGTCGGCATACTGACTCATGCCCAGCGTATTGGGCAGCTCTACCCATTCAAAGGCATCGATATAAATGCCTAGGTACCAGGTGTGCAGTTGTTGTGGGTTGAGCCCCGCGAGTAGCGCAAAGTTGCCAATTACCATAAGTCGTTGGATGTGATGAGCATAGGCCTGTTCCAGAGATTGCTTAATGGACATGCTTAGGCAACGCATGTGGGTTTTGCCCGTCCAGAACCATTCGGGTAAGTCCTGCGCATGCAGAAAGTGATTTTGATGAACGTAATCCGGCATGCGCGCCCAATAAACGCAGCGAACATACTCGCGCCAGCCGAGAATTTGGCGAATAAATCCTTCCGCCGCTGAAATAGGCACATTGCCCTGTTTATAGGCCTGCTCGGCTGCCAAGATCACTTCGATCGGAGACAGCATTTTGGTGTTTAGTGCGAAGGACAGAAGCGCATGAAATAGGCGCCAATCCTGCTTCGTCATGGCATCTTGATACTGGCCGAAGTAGGGAAGACGATCAGCGATAAAGTCATCTAGCTGGGCCAAGGCTTCGGTTCGATTCAGCGGCCATCGAAAATCTTCTGCGCTGGCCTCCCCGAAGGAATGCACCCCAGCAGCCTGAATTTCTAGCCACAAAAGGAGGTGATTGTGATGAATGCGCTTGTCTGCTGGCAGAGCTTGCTGGCCATTCCAGCGGCCTCGGTTTTCGTGATCGTAGTTCCATTGCCCGCCAACGGGCTTGGCATCGGCTGTCATGAGAATGCCATGGCGCGTTCGCATATCTCGATAAAAGCGTTCCATTAACCAGCTTTTCTGCGAGGCAAAGAGTTTGGATGCATGCTCTCGTGCGGCAAGGAAGTGCTCGCTATCTACCGCACTTGCTTGGATGCCGCGCGCTTCGAGCGCTACAACAAATTGCTTAAGCTGCTGGTCAAGCCGCCACTCATCTGGGGCTTGGTACTGAAAGCACTGGGCGCTGTAATGATTCAGCAGTCTGTCCAGATTGCTTTCCAGCTGCTGTGTATTCTCGGGGTATGAAATTTTCAGGTAGTGCACACGATGGCCAGCGACTTGCAATGAGCGGGCGAGGTCGCGCATGCCAGCCAATACGGCGATGATTTTTTGTGCATGATGTAAGACATAGTCGGTTTCTTGGCGCATCTCCAAAAAAACATAAATAACCGCCTCGTCGATGGCCTGAAACCAGCGGTGATTCGGATTGAGCTGATCGCCTAAAACCAGTCTTAGCGTAGTCATGGCATGCTCCAACGAGCTCGATACAAGCCATCGGCGTCGTGCTCACGTGTCTGTTTATCTGGGTTAAAGCGTCTGCCTCCGCGTGGGTCAGTGCCTAAGCCAGCTCCATAAAGCCAGTTGCCTTGATTGCTATACGGGTCATAGTCCACCAATTGATGCTCAAACCAAGCAGCTCCAGCGCGATAGTCACAACCTAAGTCATGCACTAAATAACTCGCCACAATCTGACGCATTCGGTTTGACACGTAGCCACTGGCGGCCAGCTCACGCATGCCGGCATCGACGAGTGGTTCGCCCGTGTTGCCTTCACACCAGCGTTGAAACCGAATGGCACCGTGCTTAATGCTTGTTGCGAATTGTGCTAATCCGTTTGGGCGATAAAGTGCAGAGCCATACTGCAGATGTAAAAAGCGGAAGTAGTCACGCCAGAGCAGCTCAAACCAAATCCAGTAGGTGCTGTCGTTGGCGCCAAATTGGCGCTCATGTAGACGCAGCTGCACGAAGAGATGCCTTGCGGATAAGGCACCGGTGGCTAACCAAGGGGAAAATTTGGTGGAGTAATCTGTGCCAATTAAACCATTGCGAGTCAGTTTATAGCGCTGTGGCAGATCACTTTCAAAGTACTGCTTCACATGGGCCAAACCAGCCAGTTCTGAGCCATTAAATGCCGCTAAATGATAAGGAAACGCTGAGCGAGGCTCTTCGCAGGCCGCTAATGATTGAATGCTCTGGTTCAACCCTGGGAGCGCCATAGCGGGGAGCGGGGGCAGCTTCGTGGGTGCAGGTAACGGCGGCGGAGGAAGGCATTTCGCTTTTTCGACTTCATGACGAAACCGCGTGAAAACGGCGGGCAATTGATCGATTGAAAACGGTAGATCGACGGGATTAAGTAAGCTGGACTGCCAAACAGTGGTCACTCTGAGTCCTGCCTTACGTAAAGCAGCAACCTCGGCTTGTTCTTCTGGGGCCGCAATGTCTTCGCAGAAAATGTCCTTAATATGAAGTGTCGTGGCAACTTCGATGAGAGCTGTCACTGCATTGGCGTTAAGTGAAAGTAAGTCACTGCCTATAAGCCGTAATTGATGTTGTAGGCCAGCAACGGCTTGGTGTAAAAATGCCTGTCGATGCTTGCCCACCCGTTGTGCCAGCCACACAGTACGCTCTTGCTGAGGTAAACAATACACCGGTAGTAATGCGCTGGCGTTTTCGATGGCTCGGTTCAATGCAGGGTTATCCTGCAGGCGTAAGTCTTGTCTGAACCAATAAATGGCGGTGGTCATAGGCGTTATAGATCCTTGTGTGTTTGACGTGTCTGCGCACGGCGACAGCGCTCTGAGCAATATTTGACCTGCTCCCAGTCGCGTTCCCATTTTTTTCGCCATGAAAAGGGGCGCAGACACACAGGACAGATTTTTTCTGGCAATTCAGATTTTTTATGCCGCATCATCATGTCCAGTCCCAGCCGAGTTGTGCTTGGTTGAGTCTTTTAAGATCGGCTGTCTTTTTTCGGGATGCATGTCGCTCAATGACGGCAGGTTTACCGGCCTTAACGATCGGGTCTTCACGCCTGGCCATCATCTTGGTCTTAGCAAGCCGGGTAGCTGTCACTAAGTCAACTACTGGAAACGGCAAGCTTTTACCCACGATAACGCCGCAATCTTGCTGAATAGAGACGGGCATACGCCAGGGTTCAAAAAGCCATGCTTGGGGAACTTCTCGCATCGCAGGCAACCATCGCCGCACAAACATACCTTGTGGGTCATGGTCTTTAGCTTGCTTAATCGGGTTGTACACTCTTGGCAAGTTGATGCCTGTAGTGCCCGATTGCATTTGCAGTTGGCTCCAGTGAATACCCGGTTCGTAGTCCAGAAACTGCTGAGCCAACCATTCGCCAACGGGGCGCCAATGAAGCCAGAGTGGATAAGCTGCCACGGAGACCAACATGGCACGCATACGAAAATTAAGCCAGCCTGTCTCCCTTAACATGGCTACACAGGCATCGACTAAGGGCCAGCCTGTCTGACCCTGTTTAAGCACTTCAAAATGAGCTTCACACCATTCATTTTCACGGAGATTGTCATAACCGCGGTGCATGTTTTGCCACTCAATTTCAGGCTCAGTCTCCAATTTTTGAATAAAGTGACAGTGCCAGTGCAAGCGACTTATGAACCCCTGCAAACCGAGCCGGGTTTGAACGGCAGTCGCCGGTAATTGGTGCAATTTCAGCTGAGTTGCTTGTATGACTTCACGTAAGCTCAAGCAACCAAAAGCCAAATAGGGCGATAGCCTGGAACAAGCGGTGGGTGCTGAAAGTGGGGATGAAATGCCGCCGCGGTATGATTCGCAACGCTCGATTAAGAAGTCGTTCAGCACGATGAGTCCTTGCTGACGCCCGCCGCGTTGCCGCTGCCGAGGTTCATCCTCCGACAATCCCAGTTGCGTTGCACTAGGCAAGGTCACTTGTTTGAGAGGATGAGAGTAAAAAGATAACTCAATAGGTTGCCTAACCTGCATAGACGAGACATGTTGCTGCCAAAAAGCTAGCCAGTGATCTCGATTTTCCAACGGTCTAGCGACACCAAACTGGGGCGTTTCGATCCACTCAATCTGGTTTCTCATGCAAAACTGTTTAACCAGCAGGTCTCGTGAAAAGCTGGCTGCATTCCCGGTTTCTTGGTGGGAATACAGTGCTTGAAACGGCATGACCTGATAAAGCTCGTCCAATATCAGCTCGGCATCGCCATAGTGAACACTTAGGCTGCCACCCAACTTTCTAAGGTTGCGCTCGAGATCCTGAAGCGATTCACGGATGAAATGATAGTGCTGCCTAGCGGCGTCCGGCTGGGCCCATAGCCTAGGCTCAACGCAATAGATACAAAAAACAAGGCCGCGCTTGGCGGCCTCAATCAGTGGGGTGTGGTCAGCGATGCGTAGATCCCGTTTAAACCACACCACACTGTAGGTCTGAGATAGTTGTTCAGCGTGGGCCATGCGCGATGCGCCAGTTTTTTACGGCTTGACGAATGCTGGGCAGATCATGGAAAAACTTTACCGCCTCCACACTACGTCGTGTGGAGCGCAGCGAAGCACCTCCGCCCCAAATTTCAACGGCCAACGGTAATCTGAAGCGCAGCTCCTCAAGGTACTCAGTGGCTTTAGTGGTCGGGTATGACGCACTAAAGGACAAGGCCACGATGTTCATCTTGTGACGCTGTACTGCTTGCACAATGTCTTTCACCGGCATTTGTGCGCCGTAGCAAACCGCGTCGGCATCATCTAAACGCAGCAGCGCCTCCACCATTAAAATTCCTTGGGTGTGAGTCTCCTCGGGTGGTGTGGTCAGCAAGATGCGAGGCGGGCGGTTCACTGCGCGTAGATTGCTGATCGCCTGGCGCACAATATTCTGCACTTGCTCTGTAAACAGATGCTCTTCGTGAATTTCCACTAAGCCGCGCATCCAGGTATCACCGACGATGGTGTTCGCGTGTTGCATAAAGTCGACGACAAAGTGCTCTAAACCCATTTTCAGCAATTGATGCGCTAGGTAATCCCTGACTTGATTTACATCATGGGTTTTCAACACGGTGAGTAGCTCAGCTTCAAGCTCTTCTGGAACGTCATGGCGAGACTGTGTTTGTGAGCGAAGCATCCGTTCCAACTCGGCGGTTTCCAAGTTGATGACTTTTCCCGGACGAAACCCAGCATCTATCAGTCGACGCAACAAGCGAAGCTTAGTTATCTGAGCTAGTGGATAAATGCGATCACCCTGGGCATCGCGCTCTGGCGATGGGAAGCCATAGCGGCGCTCCCACATTCTCAACAACTCTTTGGTAATTCCTGTTTCCCGCTCGACGGCATTGATGGGTAGCAACACCGGGGTCTCAGTGACGAGGGTAGGGTCTAACTTCACAGCGACATTGGTATTCATTTTGTACCTCTCAGATCAAACCGTCGAATCGGTTTGTACAGGACAAATAGTAGTCTTCGCTGGATGGCTTTGTATTAGACAAAAATGTGACGAAACGTATTTATCCAGTTATTTATCAAAATTTTTTAATTAATAATATGAATGTTAAAACTTAAGTAAGTAGCTTAAGTTTATGTTTATAAAATGCTTTCAGACTCAATAACGTATTTTGAGCCTTTGTCGAGTGCGATACCATTGATCAACGAGCGAGCAATGGCGTCTGGTGTGACAGCGCGGAATCGGCGGGGTATGAGTGGCTTAGTCATGCGGAAAAGTACCAGTCCCATGTGCTCAAGCGGACGACTTCTATCACGTTTGACGTCAATTAAGGACGGGCGCACGATGATGGTTCGTTCAAACGACATGGCCAAGATCGCCTGTTCAACCTCCGCTTTGATGCGCAAATAGAAGCTACCCGACAGCGAGGCCCCCAGAGAGGAGTTCAAAGCAAAAACCTTTGCCCCGCCTCCTTGAGCCAATCGCGCCAATTCCAAGACGAGTGTTTTATCGATCGCTGCAAAGGCCTCTTTTGAGCCCGCTTGTTTTAGGGTCGTCCCCAAGGCACAAATGACGGCATCACAGGTGAAGGCTTGTTGTAGGGCCAGGCTGGCGCCATCAAAGCGAAGCGGCAAGTTGTCGAAATCCAGTTGGGGGTTGATCAACTTCGGGTGAGCGGGGAGTGGGCGACGAGTAGGTGCAATTACTTCCAAAATAGTGTCATTTTCGAGTGCTTGTTTCAGTACGGCAGTGCCCACAGCACCGGTGCCGCCAAGAACTAATAGTCGATTAATTGTCATCAGGCATTGATCCATCTAAATCGTGAGTGTCTTGGATCATAACAAGATGACGTTGACCATGCTTTTGCATGCGGCCCTTTACACGTTCACGCCAAGCCTTATAGCTGCCGGCTTTAAGCTCACGCTTCATGATGGCCTTAACTTTGGGCTCAGATAGACCCATTTCGGCATGTATGGCCTCAAATGAGGTCTCATCATCCCAAGCCATGGCAATTAATTGACTAATTTCTGCTGGAGTAAGTGTTTTTGAGCTCATGCCTTGCAGTGTATGGCGTTGAGCGCTTTCGTCACTGCTACAAAAATACCTGTATTGCTGAAAGTTTCATCACTCAGTTATATTCTTAGCTATGCTGTTGTTGACGGAGCTATTTTGCTTCCGTAAGATGCGGCCTCGCAACGAGGTAAGCTGTTTTCGAACAGTGAGTCGGCGGAAAATTCGGGGTATAGCGCAGTCCGGTAGCGCGCCTGGTTTGGGACCAGGATGTCGGGAGTTCGAATCTCTCTACCCCGACCAATTTTCTGTTGATGCGAACTTCAATCCTGCGCTCGTAGCTCAGTTGGATAGAGCATCGGCCTTCTAAGCCGAGGGTCGCAGGTTCGATCCCTGCCAGGCGCACCACCCCTGGTTCCGGCGACGACGCCCTCTGCGCAGACCGTCCACCGCTGACTCATCCTCGCGCGAGGAGGATCACGCCGGCTACCAGGAGCATCGCGAACACGAGTTGCCGGAAACGCACCGGATCGATGCGATCGAACAGCAGCACGCCGAGCGCGGTGCCGGCTGCTGCAGGGACCGCGAACGAGGCCGCCAGACGCCACACGT
>NZ_JBXMRC010000025.1:0-31824 GCF_057084925.1 Perlucidibaca sp.
AGGAGCTCATTGATGCCAAGAAGGGGCAAGCCAGCAAATTGCAAGGCGCACGTGCTGAAATCGAGCGTATTGCTCGTGAAGCAGGTGTAAGCGTTGCTGAGTTGGTCGCACAGGCTGGCGGCGGCAAAGTGGCCAAGGCGGCCTCAACGCGCCCACCGGTTCCTGCGAAGTATCGCAATCCTGCAGATGCCAGCCAGACCTGGACAGGTCGTGGTAAGCGCCCACGCTGGTTAGCCGATGCCATTGCTGCCGGTGCTGCTCAAGATAGCTTCCTCATCTAAGCTATGGCCGTGCGGTAACTGAAAAAGCCACCCTTGCGGTGGCTTTTTTCGTTCACGCAAAACACACAAGCATGAAGATGTTTTCAGGCTATTATCACGAACCTTTACAGTGTGCTGACATTGGGTCGCGGGGTCGGCGAGGATATGCGGTGTTAGGAAGAAAGCAAAAATGGTTCATGATGGCGATGCCCATTGTCATTGTGCTTCTTATTTCGCTGGTGCTTCATGCGCCGGCTAGCCTAGTCGTTTCACGACTAGCACCGGTGATGGCGGCAAATGGCGCCGATGCGGGTAGTGTCGCCTTGGGCGGAACCTTGCTTGACGGTCAATTGCAAACGCGACGTCAAGGCATGCCTCTTTACATTGCTTGGCAGTTACAGCTGAGTTCGCTGTGGCGTTTTGCTTATGGCGCTGACCTTATCTTAGGTGGTCCGGTCGCATTAAACGCAAACTGGCAGAAGCAACCCGGCCAGTGGTCCTTGCAGGTTACGGATGTGCGTAGTCAGGCGGGCGATGCCAGTTGGCTGTTGCCGCAATTGGTGATGCCCGCGTGGCGAAGCGACACCATGCAGTTTGCTCGCAATACAAAGGGCGAGTGGCTTAATGCGTCGGGCGAGCTAGTGACTCAAGGCGGTTTGCTGAGGCTGAACTTGCAAGGCCAAATTCAGGAAATGCAAATTCCGGCAGCGGTACTGCGCTGGCGTATCGTTAATCAGAACTTGGTCGGCGAGTTGTCGCAGCGTGCTGATGGCGGCGCTTTAGCTGCGGTAACATTGACGGCGGACCAGCGCATTCAGTGGCAAATTCGTGAGCGACTCCTGCGACTGAAACCGGGCTATCTCGGCAAGAATGATTTGGACTTGGTGGTGCTGACGGTGTCTGAGCCGTTATCGTCCCAGGGCGGTTAATAGGAAATGATGATGGATTCAGCGCAGTGGCGAGATCGATGGCAATCCTTATGGCGAGATCCTGCGGGTTCGGTGATCGCCATGGTTGCACTGACGCTGGTCGCAACCCTGGTGGCTTGGCAGTTGGGTAAAGTTCTATGGGTGTTTAGCGCGGGCGCGTCACAGCGCTTGCAGCCTCCCGCGTCAGGGCCGGTGGTGGTATTGCCGTCACGAATTGAGCCGCAACGTATTGCTGGATTGTTTGGTGAGACAGAAAGTTCCCCGGCGGCATCCAGCGAGCAAAGCACCACCTTGCAACTCAGGCTGGACGGGGTCATGACGAATCCCTCGCGTCAGCTTGCGAGAGCATTTATTGCGGATCGAACAGACAATAAAGTACAAATTTATCGCCCGGGCGATGCCTTGCCGGGTGGTGCAGAGCTGTTGCGCGTGGAAGAAAGTCTGGTGGTATTAAGCCGTAACGGACAAGAAGAAACACTGCGTTTTGATAAGCCCGGCACGCCAGCGCCGGGAGCTAACGCACCGAATACCCCAATGCCAAACACCGCTGCACAAACACAAAACGCCTTGGGTGCTGCCGCTAGCCGCTTAGCTAACTCACCAATGGCCGCGTTACGACAGATGGGCTTGCGCCGAACGTCGCAGGGTTACATCGTGAGTATCACGGCACCCAAAGATATGCTGCAGCGCTTCGGCTTGCAGCCCGGTGATCGCATCGTCAGCGTCAATAACCAAGCGGTGGGTAAAGACCTTGATGCAGATCAAAAAACCATGAGCCAGTTGCAACAGGCGGGCAGTGCTCGCGTGGAAGTGCAGCGTGGCGCACAAACCATCACACTTGAACAGAAATTGTGAGCCTCATGAACATGCCTCCTTTGAAACCCCTCGCACTTAGTCTGTTATTGCTGATGGCCCCCTCCGTGTGGGCGGAAAAGACGTGGAAAATTAACCTGAAAGATGCCGACATTTCTGCACTTGTGAATGAAATGGCGGAAATCACCGGTAAGAACTTTGTGGTTGACCCTCGGGTAAAGGGCAATGTCACGGTTATCTCCAGTCGCGCCATGTCGTCTTCGGAGCTGTACGAGCTATTCCAAAGCGTTTTGAGCATTAATGGCTTTGCAGCGGTACCGAATGGCCCTGTCATTAAGATTCTTCCGGATACCAATGCGCGCCAATCCGGTGTGCGTGTAGATGCTGCGGGATTGGGTAGCGGTGAAACGTTGGTGACCCGCGTCATCATGCTTCAGCAAGCAAATGCCAATGAGTTGTTAGCGGCCCTTCGCCCCATGATGCCGCAGTTTGCACACATGGCCTCGGTGCCGGGTGCTAATGCCTTAATCATTTCGGATCGCGCGAATAATGCCGACGCCATGGAGGCGGTGATTCGTGAGCTGGATAGTGGGCAGCCTGACGATGCGATTGAAATTATTCCGTTACGGAATGGCAAAGCCGAAGACCTCATCAATATTTTAGAAACGATGGAGGCTGGCGGTGCGGCGGCCGGTCGTGATGGCAAGGCGCCGGGCAAGGTACGCATTGTGGCCGATGAGCGAACCAATCGCTTGCTGGTGCGCGGCGATAAGGCGTTGCGTGATCGTGTTCGCGCCATGATCCGTAACTTGGATGAAGCGCCCGAGCAAAGTGATGAAGTCGTTAAGGTCTTCCGCTTGAAATATGCCAATGCTCGCCAAGTCGCTGAAGTGTTGCGTGGCGTGCTGGCGGATGAGAAAGATAAATCCAGTACCACCACGAGTGCCGGAGCGAGTTCGGCATCGAGCGGCACCACCAACCTCAGTAGCAATGGTGATAGCGGCTCAGGTCGCAGCCAGCCGGGCACAACCACGATTACCGTGGGCTCATCCAGCCTGATTGCCGACGAGTCACAAAACGCCCTTATTGTGCGGGCTAGCCCTCGCCAAATTCGCCAAATCGAAACCATCTTGGTCGATTTAGACTCGCGCCGTGCACAGGTGCTAATCCAGGCCGCGATTGTCGAAGTCTCGGGTGATAACGCAGCGCAGCTCGGCGTGCAGTGGGCCTATGGTTCGCCCACCTCCGGTGTTGGCGTGATTAACTTTAATAACGCAGGCGCGAGTGCCGTTAGTTTGGCCACGGCGGCCGCTACCGGGAATTTCGCCGGTGCGGGCATTGGCCAAGGCGCACTCTTGGGCATTGGTACATCGAGCAAAGACAGTAATGGCGACCGCACTTTCATCGGGGCATTGGTTCAGGCCCTGGATTCGGTCGCCGATGCAAACTTGCTGTCGACACCCAGCATCATGACCTTGGTCAATCAAGAGGCCAAAATTGTGGTGGGTCAGAACGTGCCGTTTATTACCGGCTCGACGGGAACGGCAGGCTCCGGCGTGACCAACCCCTTCACCACCATTCAACGCCAAGATGTGGGTATTACCTTGAAGGTCACCCCATCGTTGAGCGAAGGCGGCACCGTGCGCCTGGATGTGGAGCAGGAAGTATCCTCCGTGGTGCCCTCCGTTGATGGCATTCGCTCCTCCGACATCATCACCAACAAACGCTCGATTAAAACCAGCATTTTGGCTGACGACGGTCAGACCATTGTATTGGGCGGCTTAGTTCAGGACGATGTGAAGAAGTCGACCAGCAAAGTGCCTTTCTTGGGCGACTTGCCGGGCGTGGGCGTGCTCTTCCGTGCCACCAGCGAATCACGGGTAAAACGCAATCTATTGGTGTTCTTACAGCCCACTATTCTTCGTGATGCAGCGTCTGCTGCTGCGCTGACGCAGAGGCAATATGCCTCTGTGCGTCGCGTGGACCTGGGTCTGGATAAGGAAGGTCGTCTGACGCGTTTACCCGCAAATATCCAAGAGATCTATCAGGGCGGTTTGCAGCGTGATGCTCGTAATGCACCGGTAAAGGCCGGACCTGCACCAGTGGCACCAGCAGCCAATGCGCCTAAAGCCCCAGCGTCAGCGGCTCCAGCGCCTGTAAAGGCTCAAACACCTGCGCCACAAGCGCGTAACGATGAAAACGCTCCTCAGGTGTATGCCGCCGATAATGCCGCAGCCATTCAGGCGCAACCGTTGTCGTTGGTCGACGTTGAGGCGCAAGCGCTTCGTTCTCAGCCTGTGCCTGTCGCAGAGCCCGCACCTGTTCCGCGCCGGGCTGTTCAACCCATTCCCTCGCAGGCCAGCTATGTGCCGCCTTCGACAAATCCTGACCCCAGTGCAAAGCCATTCAGTGCGGTCTCGGCAGACCCTGTAGCAGCTGCATACGCGCCGTATCAGCCGGTACAGCAAATCGACGCACGACCCGCTGAGCGAGTAGAGCCAGCCAGTAAGGTGCGCGAAGAGTCCGACTTCAGGCCACAGGCTAAGCCATTCATGGACGATCAGGATCCCGCCTTGCAAGCGGAGCAAACGCCCCCGACTTCGAAAAAGAAGTCGAAAAAGTCAGAGCCGAAGTCTGCGCCTAGCGATCGCCCTGGGATGCGTAAAATCACCACGGCCAGTGGCGGGGTTTATTACGTCCCGGAGAACCCAACATCGACCCCTGAGTCGAGTGCTGCGCAGTCACAGCCTGCCGCAACGACAGCGTCAGGCAGCGAAAAGTCAGGCATGCGTGAGATTCGTACCAGCAGTGGTGCGGTGTATTACGTACCAGACACCGCGCCAGCTGAGTCCACTAGCGCGCCTTAAGGCGTGGGTAATACGGTGTGCAGTAATGGCCTGAGTGCCAACTGCGCACCGAGTTGCCTTAAGTTCCAGTAGTGTCCGCCCAAGGCACGATTGACCATCACGGTTTCTGGTACGGGTTGAAAGGCCCGCCAATTCGGCAGTGACTCCCGACTCAACGCAATCACCCGCTCAGCAAGGGGAAAACGGGCAAAGTCGGTGCGCTGCTCGCTAAAACTCTCCTGCATCAAGTCCAGCCACGGTCTATAAAATGACGCTGCTAGCGCCGGCGTATGTTCCGTTTGGCGTGCGCCCAACGCAATTAAGCCCTGCTCAATGGCGGCGCTGTCGCCTGCAAGAGCAGCACGAGTCATGTTGGCGTAGCAACGCGAAATATGCGGCGAGACTTTTTTGATGCAGCCGAAATCGTAAATCACCAGTGAGCCATCCAGCCTTGCGGCGAAGTTGCCCGGATGGGGGTCACAGTGGATTTCGCCAAATTGATAGAGCTGACGACCTAGGGCCTGAAACAGGGTTGCCGCGATTTGATTGCGTAAGTTCTGGTCGTAGCGCTCATCGAGCTGGCCTAGGCTATCGCCCGGTTCGTAGCTCAGGGTGAGGACACGGGTATTGCTCAGCTCGGTCAGTACGGCGGGAATCACAATGCGCGGGTTGTCCGCGTGATAGTGCCGAAAGCGCTCAATAGCGGCGGCCTCAATGCGGTAATCCAGCTCAGCTTTTAGGCTCTGCTCAATTTCACGGAAGAGGGCGTCGAGAATGTCATTTTTAACGGGAAGCACCCGCGCTATTTTGAGTGCGACTTTTAGTTGCTTGAGATCGGCCGCAACAGCGGCATCTACGCCGGGATACTGCACTTTCAGCACGACTTCTCGGCCATTGTGTAGGCGGGCGCGATGCACTTGCGCGAGCGATGCACTGGCAATGGGCTGTTGCTCAATGTCGAGAAAGTGACGATTGAGGTCCGGGCCGAAGGCCTCTTGCAGGCGGGGCAGTATCGCGCTGAACGGCTGCGCTGGTGCATCGTTTTGTAAGCGCGTGAGCGCGTCCACCAGCTCGGCAGGCAGCAGGTCGCGGTATTGCGAGACCACTTGCCCGACCTTCATCACCGCGCCCTTCATTTCGCCCAGTGTGGCCGCGATCTCCGTGCCGATGCGCGTGTACAACGCGGCATCTTGGGCGTTGCGTTCGCTGCCATCTTGCCAAAGCCGCTGCCAGCGATCTCGGGCGGCGTGGCCGCTAATGCGAGCGGTCATGCCGGCCAGTTTGAGCAGGCGTTGCTTGGTCGGGCGCGGTGTGTCGGTCATAAAGCCTCAGCAGATGCGGGCATACTCCGCAAAGTCGGGTCGGGGTGCGCGGGGGTGCAAGCGCGAGTGGTCACCATACCCGAGATTAATCAGTAAATTGGATTTGACAGACGTGCCTTTGAAAAAAGTTGCATCTACGCCGGCGGCATCAAATCCGGACATGGGGCCTACATCCAATCCTAATGACCGCGCAGCCAGCATGAAATAGGCAGCTTGTAAGCTGCTATTGCGCAGTGCAGTTTCCGCGATCAGCGCGTCATTGCCCGCGTACCAACTCCGGGCATCGGCAAAGGGAAAAAGGCGGGGTAAATGCTCTGGGAAGTCATAGTCCATGCCGACGATCACGGTGACAGGCGCTGCCAAGGTCTGCTCAATATTGCCCGGCGCTAAATGCGGTTTTAGCTGGGCTTTGGCTGCTTCGCTTTGCACGAAGACAAAGCGTGCGGGCAGTGAGTTAGCCGCTGTTGGACCTTGAATAGCCAGGGAGTACAGCGCATCTAGCGTGTCAGCGCTCACAGGCGTATTGAGCCAGTGATGATGGGTGCGAGCCTCACGGAAAAGTTGGTCAAGGCTAGCGTTCGATAGGGCGGTTAATGTCGTCATGGTCATCTCACGGTAGATCAAAGTAGAGGAATTCGCTGTCGGCTTCGGCCTGCAACGTCAGTTCAGTTTCATCGTGTATGGCGGCGCCATCACCGGCCATGAGCAGTTGCCCATTCACGCGTATTCGGCCGGAGATGAGCTGAAGCCAGGCCCTGCGACCTTCACGAAGCGCTTGGCTCAGCTGCTCATGGGCAGACAGGATGCCGCGATAAATGCGGGTATCTTGGCGTATGGGAAGCGCTTCAGGAACTTCGCCATCCGGGGCGACAATACAGGTCAGTCCTGATGTGCGCTCGAAGCTTTTTTGCGTATAGCGAGGAGCCAGGTTGCGGACATTCGGCTGCAGCCATATTTGCAGTAGCTCCACCGGCACATCGCCGCGATTCATTTCACTGTGCTCAATGCCGGTACCGGCGCTCATGAGTTGAAACTCGCCAGCGGTGATGTCGGCAATGTTGCCCAGGGTGTCGCGATGACTCAGTGTGCCGCTGAGAACATAGGTCAGAATTTCCATGTTGTCATGGCCATGCTGACCAAAGCCTGATTTGGCACGAACGATATCCTGATTAATCACGCGCAGGACGGAGTGGCCCATGTGCTTAGCGTCGTAATAGCCAGAAAATGAAAAGCTATAGCGCGCCTGAAGCCAGCCAAACTGGCCTAGGCCGCGCTCATCGCTAGGGCGACGTATGATCATGACGACCTCCGGTTGGGTGTAAGAGGTCAGCTTAGTGGTCTGAGTGTTTCGTTTAAAGCCTCAGTTCGGCAACACATTGTTGCCAAAAATGATGCTAATGGGTCGGATTAGCGGGCGTGCTCGGCCACGCACCGGTGGATAGCATCGGCTAATTGATCTGCGGCAAGGATGACCGCACTGGCCCAGTCGTTGGCCGCTTGGCCGTCGGCACCATCGGTGATGAATTTGAGGCAGACGAAACGTTGTTGCTGCTGTTGGCAGACTTTCGCCAGCGCATACGCCTCCATGTCGATGGTATCGAGCGTGAGCTGTGGGTGAGCGGCAGTCACGAAGCTATCACCGGTGTAGCAGGTAACTTGTTGAAAGTCGGAGACCGGTAAGCCATTGCTCAGCACAATGGGGACTTCGAAAGGGGTTTCGCCTAACGCGAAGCCCATGGCGGTGGCATCCATATCGCGCTGATGAAACTGAGTGGCCACAACCACTTGGCCCGCTGTTAGGGTGTGTGAGCCTGCTGAGCCGGCGTTAATGACTAGGCTGGGCGTGTCGCCCTGCGCGAGTCGCTGCATGAGGGCAATGGCAGCATTCACCTTGCCCACGCCGGTATAGAGAATTTCAAAGCCCAGGCTATCCAAACGGTTGTTAGCGTTTTCTTGTGCTAGGGCCAGTACCAAAAGCGGCTTGCTCATGCGGTTTGTCTCAATAAGTCCACAGAGATAAAGGGGCGTTACCTTGGCATTGATAGTTGTTCAGCGCGGCTAGGTTGATCAATACCACAGCGCCACGAATGTTATGACCAGCCTGAAGGCAAAGTGCTTCTGTGGCGCCTAAGGTGCCTCCAGTGGCTAACACATCGTCGATTAGAAGCACACGGCGTGGACTCATAGTGGCATTCATTTCCAGCGTGTCTTCCCCATACTCCAGTGCATAGCGCTGACGGAACACGGGGGGAGGTAGCTTTCCGGGTTTACGAACCATAATCACGCCTTTACCCAGCGCCTGAGCCAGACCGGCGGCGAGCAAAAAACCGCGAGATTCAATGCCCACTAAAGCATCAATGCCATTCCATTGTTCCGGAGTGAGCAGTGCTTGCAGCGCTTGCACCGTAGCGCTGAAGTGCTCGGCTAGGAGCGGTGACATGTCTCGAAACAGTATGCCAGGCTTAGGAAAGTCCGGCACTAAGGTGATCGCCGACTCGAGTTCGGTCAAGGATATTGGGGCGGCGCAATTCATTCAGGGGCTCCGCGCCAAGGCTTAGCGTGATAAGTTTAATGCCATGGGGTTGGGCAGCACTTCAGCCAACCGGCTCATGCGCATGTCAAGCTCTGGATACGAGTCGGCGGTGACGGTGATGTGGCCTAGCTTTCGACCGTCGCGCTCGCTTTTGCCATACAGGTGCAAATGGGCATCGGTGACACTCAGCACATCATGGGCACTGGGGTGCTTGCCGATGATGTTGATCATGGCGCTGGGCTTTTCCGCACGGGTCGAGCCCAAGGGTAGGCCGGCCACGGCACGCACATGGTTTTCGAATTGTGAACTGTGTGCACCTTCAATGCTCCAGTGACCGGAGTTGTGCACACGTGGCGCCGTCTCGTTAGCCATCAAGCCGTGACGAGTTTCAAACAACTCCAGCGTGAGCACGCCAACATGGCCGAGCTCGCGCAAAATCGACGAGATGTAGCGCTCAGCGGTGAGCTGCGTATTTTCATCGAGATGGGGCGCGGGCACGATGGAGTGGCTGAGGATGCCGCCATGGTGATGGTTCTCTGCCAACGGATAAAACAACGTAGCGCCGTCTTGGCCGCGCACGGCAATGATCGAGAGCTCACGCTTGAACTGAATAAACTCTTCGGCGATTAGCGGGACATGAGCGCCCAGCTTTTGCCAGCACGCAGAGATTTGCGTGGCATCACGCAGTAGGAACTGACCTTTGCCGTCATAACCTTCAGTGACGGTTTTCACCACGAGAGGTAGGCCCAGCGCGGCGACCGCATCGTTCAAGTCCGATTCAGCGCGAATTTCGTGGTAGCGCGCCGAAGGGATATTTAACGCAGAAAACAGCTGTTTCTCGTTGAGACGATTTTGCGACACCGCCAAGGACTTCACCCCGGGATAGACCGGCTTGCGTTTGGCGATGGCTTCGACCCAGCCCGTGGGAATATTTTCAAACTCGTAGGTGAAGACATCGGCGTTATCAATAAACGCTTGCAGGCTGGCTTCGCTATAGGTGTCATCGCCAAAGCGTGGGCCTAATGCCGCAGAGGGGCAGTCCACGGCTTTGTCGAAGAAGGCAAATGACAGGTTTAGCGGGTAGCCCGCCAACGCCATCATGCGACCAAGCTGGCCGCCGCCAAGTACACCAATGCGCAGACTCATGTCCGATTCCTCAAGTTATACGCCGGTCACGCCCGGAATAGGGTTGGCCAATACCGTGTCTGTCTGACGCGCACGGAAAGCTTCAATGGCTAGACGCAGCTTGGGGTCATTCAGCGCCAAAATCTGTGTTGCCAACAGGGCCGCATTGATGGCGCCTGCTTTACCTATAGCGAGTGTGCCAACCGGAACACCACCTGGCATCTGAACAATCGATAACAAGGAGTCCAGGCCGTTCAGCGCCTGCGATTGCACTGGCACACCGAGCACGGGCAGTGACGTTTTGGCCGCGCACATGCCGGGCAAATGCGCTGCGCCACCGGCCCCGGCGATGATGACCTGAATGCCACGGCCCATGGCTGCATCGGCGTAGGCAAAGAGCTTGTCGGGGGTGCGATGGGCGGAAACGACTTCGGCTTCGAACGCCACGCCTAAATCCCGCAAGGTATTGGCGGCATGTTCCATGGTGGCCCAATCGGATTGGGAGCCCATGATGATGCCAACGATAGGCTGTTCACAGGTGTCGCGAGATGTGCTCATGGTGTCCGTGCCGAGTGGGTGGAAAACCGCGCATTTTCCAATAATCAGGCGGTCAGGGCAAGGCCAGTAATGGCGGAGGCGGCCGCGATGGCCAAGGTCAGCAAAAACAACAGAAAGAGAAAGCGCCAAAACGGCTTAAAGCTGGTCGGCATGGGTTCACGTTCGAGGGGCATTAGACTAACTCCGGGGCATTTCTGTGCAAATCATCGAGTGACGGCGGCGCAGGTCTTTGCGAGAATCACGCGGCCTAATACTACGCAGAGTGTGTGATGAAAGCTGTTTTGTCGATGGGTTGGCAAGTGATCTGTTTTCGCGCGGGCCCCGATGCCCTGCCTTATGCCCCGCGCTTATTACTGCCTTTGGTGGCGCTCAATTTATTGATTAGTTTTGCATTGCAAACACTGGGTGGCGATAGCAATACCGATAAGCCGGTAGTGGCCCTATCTGCTATGGCCATGGCTGCCGAAGCCCTATGGCTGGCGTTTCTGCTGCAGCGGCGCGAGTGGATCAATCGTTGGGTGCAGTCCTTTATGGCGTTAGTTTTGGTTGATACCTTAATCACGCTGATGGCCGCACCGCTTGCCATGTTATTGGCACAAGGCGGCGGCGTCTTTATCACGCTGGCGGCAATGGTGCAGGTGGTCATGACCTTGTGGAGCCTGTCTGCTCGCGGCTTTGTTTATCAGCACAGCTTGGATATTCCGCGTTGGAAAGGCGTTTTGTTGGCATTAGTGCCTCTGTTTATTGTCATGCTGCTGACGTTGCAATTCTTCCCTGAGCTCATCCCCGCGCCGCCGCAAGGAACCTGATCATGCACATTCATATCCTCGGTATCTGCGGTACGTTCATGGGGTCGCTGGCGGTGCTAGCGAAATCCTTAGGGCATCAAGTCAGCGGCAGTGATGCCAGTGTGTATCCGCCCATGAGCACGCAACTAGCGGCGCAGGGGATTGACCTCATGGAAGGCTATGCAGCCGAGCATCTGCAGCCGCGCCCGGATCTGGTCATCATTGGTAACGCCATGAGTCGCGGTAATGCTGCCGTCGAGTATGTCTTGAATGAGGGCATTGCCTATACCTCGGGGCCGGCGTGGTTAGCGCAACAGGTGCTGCAAGGCAAGCATGTGATTGGTGTCGCAGGTACGCACGGCAAAACCACCACGACCACCATGGTGGCTTGGGTGCTGGAGCAGGCCGGATTGCAGCCCGGCTTTTTAATTGGCGGTGTGCCGCAGGGTTTTGATGCCAGCGCCCGCCTGGGTGGCGGCCAGTATTTTGTGGTGGAAGCGGATGAGTACGACTCGGCCTTTTTCGATAAGCGCTCGAAGTTTGTTCACTATGCGCCGCGCACAGCTATTTTGAACAATCTCGAATTTGATCATGCCGATATTTTCGATGACCTCGCGGCCATTCAAAAGCAGTTCCATCACTTGGTTCGCACCGTGCCGAGCCAGGGCCAAATCCTGATGCCGGCCGATGAGCCGGCGCTTGATGAGGTGATTGCGAAAGGCTGCTGGACGCCGGTGGCTACGATGGCGTTGGTCATGTCTGGCCTAGCTCAAACGGGAGCGTCAGCGCCGGTCTGGCAAGCTGAGGCACTTAGGCAAGATGGCTCCTCATACGCGATTTGGCATCAAGGCCACTGTTATGGGTCAGTGAACTGGCCGCTGACCGGCTTGCACAACGTCCGTAATGGTTTAGCTGCGATAGCGGCGGCGGCGCACGTGGGCGTTGATGTCACGGTGGCGATTGCCGCGTTATCGGCATTTCCCGGCGTTAAGCGCCGCATGGAGCAGCTTGGCATTGTGGATGGCGTGACCGTCTTTGACGACTTTGCACATCACCCCACGGCGATCCGCACCACCTTAGAAGGCTTGCGAGGACGTGTAGGGCAGCAGCGCATTTGGGCCGTGATTGAGCCGCGCTCTAACACCATGCGCTTGGGTGCTCACAAGGACGGGCTGGCGGCTTCAGCGGCGGCAGCGGATCAAGTTATCTGGTATCAGCCCAGCGGTTTAGATTGGGATTTAGCCCCCGTCGTGGCGGATAGCCCTGTGCCTGCGCAAGTGGCGTCGGATGTGGCCGCCGTGGTGGCGCGACTTGTTGCTGAGACTCGCCCTGGTGATGCAGTGGTGATTATGAGTAATGGCGGCTTTGGTGGTATCCATCAAAAACTACTGGCGGCCTTGCGGGAAAAATCTGGAGCAGCAGCATGAATGCACTGGCCGTAGCCGTTGGCGCGGCCATTGGGGCATTGATACGGTGGAGTTTGGGGCTAGGGCTTAATGCGATCTGGCCAGTATTGCCACTGGGTACCTTGGTGGCGAACTGGGTGGGGGCTTATTTAGTTGGGGTGCTGGCGGCGCTTATCAGCGTTGGCGCGGCGCTGTCAGAGCCTGTGCGGCTGCTGCTCATTACGGGCTTGTTGGGTGGCCTAACCACCTTTTCCACCTTCTCGATAGAGGCGGTAAGCCTGCTGCAGCGCCAGCTCTACGGGCCGGCTTTCTGGCACATCAGTTTGCATGTTGCGGGATCACTACTGCTGACCTTTGCTGGCTATGCCAGCGTGCAAGCTATACGGGGCTAGGCGCAAGGCCTGCCCCGTATCACTTAACCGCGATTACTTCAGCGCACGACGCTTACGCATGCGGATGTTGAGTGCCTCAACAGCGACCGAGAACGCCATCGCGCCATAGACATAGCCTTTATCTACGTGCTGACCAAAGCCTTCAGCAATCAACAGCGTACCGACCAGAACCAAGAAGGCCAGTGCCAACACCTTAACGGAGGGGTGGGCATCAACAAAGTCACCAATCGGCTTGGCGGCAAACATCATTACAGCAACCGAGAGCATGATGGCGATGACCATGATTTCGACATCCTGCGCCAAGCCCACGGCGGTAATGACCGAGTCTAGCGAGAACACAATATCAATGATCGCGATCTGAACAATGATGGCGGCAAAGTTCGAGCTAACCGCGGCGGCAGATGTGTTGGCTTGTGTTTCTGCGCTTTCACCCTCAACAGCGTCGAAGATTTCGGTCGCGCTTTTCCACAGCAGAAAGAGGCCGCCGCCAATCAGGATCAAGTCTCGACCGGTAACGACGACATCGGCGACGGTAATTAAAGGCTCCGTTAAACGCATGACCCAGGTAATCGACAGCAGCAAGGCGATACGCGACACCATGGCCAAGGCGAGGCCGAAATACCGAGCGGCGGCCCGCTTTGAGGCCTCCACTTTATTGACCAAAATCGTCAAGAAAATGATGTTGTCGATGCCCAACACGATTTCGAGCAGGCTTAAGGTAGCAAGGGTGACCCACGCTTGCGGGTCGGCAATCCATTCAAACATAGCGGTTCTCAGGCAAAGTGGCAGACATAATCGAGGAGCTCCAGCGTTTCAATTTGAAAACTGGAGTTACCGGGCACGCTAAACGATTGACCGGTGGCGTACTCTTGCCAGGTGTTTTCTCCGGCAAGCTGAACGCGGCAGCGACCGCCAATCACTTCCATGATTTCTGGTGCGCCTGTATTAAACGTTAATGAAGACGGAAAAATGACGCCGATGGTTTTCTTGCTGCCATCGGCAAACAAGATGCTGTGACTGATACAGCGGCCATCGAAATACACATTGGACTTCTTCACTACGCTGACATTATCGAACTGACTCATTGAAACGATTCCTGCGCACTGCGCTGCAACTGGGGTGTGCGGATTCTAGGGCGCATTGGCTTGGTAACCAAGGCTTGTCATGCATCCGTCATAAAAACTTCATGGCTCTGACTTGGCCTCGCCGCAGGACTGTCATGCCGGCTGGTAACACTGCGCGTCATGAAAAGAACTGCATTGACCTTCTCGTGGCATGTGGCCGTGAATGATCCGGTTGTCATGCCGTCGCAGCCCTACGCCCAGTTGCGTGAGCAGCTAAAAACCGGTGATCTCGTGCTTTTCTCTGGACGATCCTGGGCCGCTCGCCTGGTGCGTGGTTTTACCGGCAGCCGCTGGTCACATGTTGGCTTGGTTGTGCGCTTGCCGGAGCACCCGCAAACACCACTGCTCTGGGAAGCTACACGAGCCAGTAAAGTCCAAGACATTGTTCAGGGCTGTGCCTTTGATGGGGTTCAGTTGGTGTCTCTAGACGACCGTGTTGCTGGTTATCAGGGCTTGGTTGCCGTGCGTCGTTTACAGGGCGTGGTGACTGATGCGCAAGCGCGCCATCGCTTGGATGAGTTAATGCTGGCCTGGCAAGCAAAGCCCTACCGTAACTTTGTGCGCCAACACCTGAGCTTTTGGGTCAGGGGAGAGCAGGGCCTAGCCTTTCAAAAGGGTGGCTTTTGCAGTGAGCTGGTCGCGGAAGTTTATCGTCAGTGGCGATTGCTACCTGCGGATATGCCGGCGCGTAACTATGTACCTCGAGACTTCGCGAGTGAGGCGGGTGTGCCACTTCTCAAGGGCGGATTGTCGCCCGCCTGTCTGCTGTCAATCTAATTGTTGGATAAATGAGCGCCGTGGGCTTTTAAGCCTCAAGAGCATGGAGTAGCTTAGGCCTCATGCGTTGACTGAGGCGCTAGCAAAAAGCGCTGCGACGCATCCCCCCCTTTGGAGGTTTGCGTATGACCGATCGCCCCGCAGATACCCGTCGCAAAGCCTACGTCCTTGATACCAATGTCCTGATTCACGACCCCAACGCTCTGCTGAACTTCGAAGAGCACCAAATCCTAATTCCCATGACCGTGTTGGAAGAGCTGGATAAGCTCAAGTCTGGCAAGGCCTCCGTCTCTGCAGAGTGCCGTGCGGCTATCCGCATGATTGATCGCGTGCTGGGCTCGGCCGAGCCAGAGCAAATTCGGCAGGGCGTGCCGATCTGGCGCGATGCCGAACGCAAGTATCTGGGTACGCTGTCGGTGCTCATGGATCAGCCAGAGGGCGGCATACAGACATTAGCTAACTCGCTCAACGACAACAAAATCATCAATCTCTTGGTGTCGCTACAGGTGGCAGATCAGCAGACGCGTATCGTGCTGGTGACCAAGGATATCAACATGCGCCTGAAGGCGCGGGCCTGCGGGTTGGCGTCTGAGGACTACACCAACGACCAGCTGGTGTCGGATGTAAAGCAGCTGTCTAAAGGCTACGCCGAATTTGAAGGCTCATTTTGGGAGCGCTTCAGCGGGGTAGAAACCGTTCAGGCCATTGGCGAAACTCGGCATTATTTACGGCGTGAAGATTGGGATGCCCCGGTGTTCGCCAACCAATTTGTAGTGGATGAACAGGGCTTTATTGGTCGCGTTCTGTCGGTGAGTGCCGAACAGATTGTGTTGCGTAATATGAATCATGAGCGATTGATGAATCAGGAAGTGTGGGGGCTGCGGCCACACAATATTCATCAGGCCATGGCGCTGGATTTATTGCGCGATCCCTCGGTCCACTTGGTGTCGTTAACGGGGCCGGCGGGATCGGGTAAGACGATTTTGGCGCTGGCAACGGCGATTGAGCAGAGCATCGAGGAAAAACGCTTTAATAAAATTATTGCAACGCGCTCCACCCCGCCGCTGGCGGAAGAGCATGGCTTTTTGCCGGGCACTGAAGAAGAAAAAATGGATCCGTGGCTGGGTGCCATTAGCGACAACATTGAAGCGCTGCATTTGCACGACGAAAGCCCGAAGGGCTCCATCGCCTATGTAAAGGAACGCGCCAACATTCAATTTAAGGCGCTTAACTACATTCGCGGCCGCAGCTTTCAACGCGCCCTGATTTTGATTGATGAATGTCAAAACCTCACGCCGCATCAGATGAAAGCCATCATTACTCGAGCCGGCGAGGGCTCGAAGGTGATTTGTTTGGGCAATTTGGCTCAAATTGATACACCGTATCTGACGCCAACAAGTTCGGGATTAACCTATATGTGCGAGCGTTTTAAAGGCTTTGCTCATGGCGGTCACATCCAGTTAGAGGGTTCGCCACGCTCGGTATTGGCCGAGTACGCGGAAAATAACCTGTAATACCCTGGAAGGCGGGGGGGGACAGAAATATTTTTCAGTAGCTCCCTGCATTCTTGATTGTGTCATCTTTTGGCTTTAACCTTCGCCGCGTCAGAGCCAGGGCGAACAAGCCGTCGAGCAGCGCAGCAACCTGACACCGAATGAGCCTCTAGTGACCGTTGTGCGACAGTCGAGCTAGGGGCTTTTGTCTTTTTCATGACCTTTGGGATATTTGCACATGCGCCTTTCTGACTACTGCTCCGATGCCGAGTGGGCGAAGATCAAAAAGCTGGCTGATGAGAAGGAAACGCCGTTTCTCGTCGTCGACCTTGAAATCATTAAACAAAAGTATGTTGAGTTAACAACCTGCTTTCCTGCCGCGAAAGTGCACTACGCGCTGAAGGCCAACCCGGGTCAGCCAGTGATCGAGCTGTTGCGTGACCTCGGTTCCAACTTTGACTGTGCGTCTAAGTTTGAGCTCAGCAAGGTGCTGGATAGCGGTGTCTCGCCGGATCGCGTGTCGTACGGCAACACCATCAAGAAGGCCGCGCATGTGAAGTGGGCCTACGAGCAAGGCATCCGCCTGTTCGCCACCGACTCCAAAGCTGACTTGCAGAACATTGCGGAATACGCGCCTGGCTCGAAAATTTTCGTGCGTATCTTGGTAGAAGGCGGTGAGACTGCCGAATGGCCGCTGTCGCGTAAGTTCGGCTGCCACCCGGATATGGCCATTGATTTGCTGGTGCAGGCCAAGAACCAAGGCTTGATTCCTTACGGCATCTCCTTCCACGTCGGCTCGCAGCAGAAAGACATCGCGGTTTGGGATGCGGCGTTGTCGAAAGTGAAGTACATGTTCGACTGGATGAAGTTCGAAGAAGATGTGTCGCTGAAGATGATTAATCTCGGTGGCGGCTTCCCTGCTAACTACATTTCGGAAGTTAACCCGATTCAAGTTTACGCCGAAGAAATCAACCGCTACCTGCGCGATGACTACGGTGATGACGTGCCGGAAATCATTCTCGAGCCAGGCCGTTCGCTGGTGGGTGAGTCCGGTGTACTGGTTTCGGAAGTCGTGCTGATTTCGCGCAAGTCGCGTACCGACTTGAAGCGCTGGGTCTATACCGACGTGGGTCTGTTCCAAGGTTTGATGGAAACCATGGGCGAGTCGATCAAGTACCCGATCTACACGGAGAAGATGGACGAGCATGGCAACCAGGAAGGCAGCGTTGTGCTCGCCGGCCCAACCTGCGATTCCACTGACATCATGTACGAGAATGTTGGCTACCATCTGCCGCTGAGCTTGGCGCCACGCGATCGTCTGTACTGGATGACCACGGGTGCGTACACGAACTCGTACAGCTCGGTCGAGTTCAACGGCTTCCCGCCGCTGCAAACCTTCTATGTGAAGTAAGCTGTCAGTGAGATGAAAGAGGCCCGCTATGAGCGGGCCTTTTTTTGCATTAAAATTCGTACAGTTAAGTTGCTACTGACTAGTCCTTAGGTGCCTCTCAAAAGGGTTCTGAAGGTGATTCAGAAGGAGCCTCTTTTGTCTTTTTGGCTGCCCGGCTATCACTTTCAAAGAGCCCTTCTAATTCACGCATGGCCTGTTTGGCGCTCTCCACCAATGCGGATTCGTTCTTGTAAATCGCTTGCTGTCTTAGCATGAGTTGATCGTCATACTCTCTGAATCGGTTGACGCTCAAGTCGGCATTTATTTTATTAAAACCAATGTTAATTAAGACATCTCGGGCCATTTCTAAGCTGGTACCCAGGGTTTCACGATGCACCACATTAATGCCGAGATCCATGAGTCGATAGGCATGCATGCGATCGCGAGCTCGCGCGAAGATTGGTAGTTTAGGGAAGTAGTGGCGAACGATTTGCGCCGTGCGTAGCGACTCTTCAACATCGTCGATGGCGAGTACCATTAGTTTTGCTTTTGCAGCGCCAGCGGCCTCTAGCAATGCCAAATTATCGAGCTTGCCGTAGAAGACGGGATTTCCGAATCGACGCACAAAGTCGACTTGGCGTGCGCTGCTTTCCAAGGCGACGAACTGAATTCGATGGACGCGCAAAACGCGGGCGATGATTTGTCCGACACGACCAAAGCCGGCAATGATGACCTCATGCTCTGGCATGTCCTCGAGTGAATCAAACTTGCGTTCTTCGCGCCCATTCCAATGCGTTTCCAGAACATGCTCTAAGAGCCAAAAACCAATAGGTGTTAATGCCATCGAGAGCGTGACAATGAGTACGAGGCTCTCGCCTAAGGTGGATGACATCAGCCCGAGGCCGACAGCGCTGGTAAACACAATAAATGCAAACTCCCCACCTTGCGGAAGCGTGACGCCTAGGCGAATAGAGGTTTGCAGGTCGTTGCCATGCCAGCGCCCTAAGAGACCCAATATCAGTCCCTTAGCAAGCATCAAGCCGAGTGCGCCCAAAATGATCCAGTGGGGCTTTTCGATTAACAGGGGCAGGTTGGCGGTCATGCCCACCGACATAAAGAATAGACCGAGCAAGAGCCCTTTAAACGGTTGGATCTGAGCTTCTAGTTCATGTCGATATTCGCTGTCGGCTAATAGCATTCCGGCTAAAAATGCACCTAAAGACATGGAGAGATGGATGGAGTCCATCAGCCAAGTCACGCCCACAATAATGAAGAGCGCGGTACCTGTGAACAGCTCGGGTGTATGACTGTTTGCGATGAAGCGGAAGGCGGGTCTCACGAGAAAGCGGCTGGCCAGAATAAGGCCGGCAAATGCCAGTAAAACGGGTCCCCAACTGGGGATGTCGTGCTCTGCGGAACCACTTGTGGCCAGCAGCGGCATTAGGGCTAGTAAAGGGATCACGGCCAAATCTTGAAAAAGCAAAATGGCAAACGCTTGTCGGCCATGACGGGCGCTTAGCTGATTTTTTTCGGCCAGTAACTGAAGGGCAAACGCCGTTGAGGACATCGCCAGACCCGCACCGGCGATGAGGCTGACCGTTGGACTCTCGCCCCATAGCCAGAGTATGCCGCCGAGCAACACGGTAGTAACGACCACCTGGAGGCCACCTAGGCCAAAAACAGAGCGCCTTAGCACCCATAGTCGACTGGGCTCTAGCTCTAGTCCAATTAAAAACAGCAGCATGGCCACGCCGTATTCGGCAATTTCGACTACGACGGTCGTATTCTCGATAAAGCCGGAGACATGTGGCCCAATCAAAATGCCGGCAAGTAAATAGCCGATGACCGCCGGCAGGCCGCTGCGTTTGGCCAGCGGCACCACAATTAAGGCGATGCCCAATAGAAAAGCGATGGATTCAATACCATGCATAGTGACTGTTTCTCCTCAGGCTTGTGTTGTATCACAGCATGCAAAGAAACGGATGACGGCTGACGCAACTTGGCGATGGTCTGAGCGCCCAAGCGTGCTGACTGACGCTATAATGCGCAGCAACTACCACCCTGCACCTGAGGCCTAGACATGAGCTACAAACAGATTCCTGCCGGCAAAGATGTTCCTAACGACATTTATGTTGTGATCGAAATTCCGGCCAACCACGCCCCTATCAAGTACGAAATTGACAAGGATGCCGATGCGCTCTTTGTTGACCGCTTTGTTGGCACCGCCATGTTCTATCCGGCGAACTACGGCTATATCCCAAACACCCTGTCGGAAGATGGCGATGCGTTGGACGTGCTCGTAGTCACGCCGTATCCGGTGGTGCCAGGTGCCGTCATTCGCTGCCGCCCGGTTGGTAAGCTGAAAATGGAAGATGAGTCTGGCATCGATGCCAAACTGATTGCTGTTCCGCACGACAAGCTCACGCCGCTGTACAAGCATGTGAAGGAGTACACCGACCTGCCGGAGCTGCTGCTGAAGCAAATCGAGCATTTCTTTGCGCACTACAAGGATCTGGAGCCAGGCAAGTGGGTCAAAATCACGGGCTGGGAAGGCGCAGACGTAGCTAAAGAAGAAATTCTTAAGTCCATCGAAGCTGCGAAGTAAGCCACTGGCGGGAAACAGAATTTTTCTGTTTCCCGCTCACTTTTTTTGGTGCAATGCCGAAAAAGTGAACGATGAGTCACAAATAGTTTAATCACCTTGTTTTATTGTCCGACAATTTCTAGCTCGACTTTTGATCTGCCTCCCTAAGATGCGCTCCAAGGATGCAGACATCAACGACGCCGTCGCTGAGTGCATTCAAGATTTTCCAACCTCGTTAAGGAGATGAAAAATGGGTGAACTCAAGAACCTCGTTGCTGACAACCAAGATATCGTTGTTCGTGTAAAGGCTGCTGGCCGTCAGGCCGCCATGGCCGGTCTCGGTCTGGTTGAAGTACTGAAGGCTGAAGGCGAAAAGCTGCAAGCCATTGACTTCAACGCCAAGGGCGAAGAACTGAAAGCCAAGGCTCTCGAACTCAAGACCAAGCTGCAAGCTGTAGATGTTAAAGCTGAAGTAGAAGGCCTCAAGGCTCTCGACCTGAACGCTAAAGCAGAAGAGCTGAAGGCTCTGGCTGTAGAACTGAAGGGCAAGGTTCTGGCTGTAGACGCTAAAGCTGAAGTTGAAAAGCTGCTGGCTGACGTACAGAAGTTATTTGCTGAGCTGGTCGCTAAGGGCGAACAGCGCGCTGCCTAAGCCTGGAGCTTAGTTGCACCGATCGCCCTCACGGGCGATCAACCCCGCGTTCGCTGAACGCAGATGCATGCAGTACCCTCTTGGGGCGGCGCTAGCCGCCCTTTTTTTTGAAAAAAACTGACTTAAAGCGCGCCGACTCGTTGGGCTACCCAGGCTTGATCTGCGTCGCTTAACGCGTGATATCCCGCTTGCAGGTTGTGCCATGATTTGGCCGGATACTTTTGCGCGGGTTGTGCAAAGTCATGGCCATGTAAATTGACTGAGAAGGGCGTGTCCGCTCCTTGACTCAATGCAGCAGCATTGGCCCTGGCCCACGGTAAGTAAGTGGCGGCAAGTTCATGTTCAAGCACTGGTAGCAACGTGCTTTCTAGGCTCTCCCAGCCCTCACAGATTCCTTGGCTTAGTCCTGCAGGATTCATGCAGCGCTCCACCCACGCGGCTAAGTGGGTGAAAGGCTGTAATCGTGAGCGCGGCGTGGGGTCGCTATAAAGTTCATAGTACAAACTGCCCAATCCCAGATCGGCAGCACTGAGTTGTTCGCCAAAAATAAACGAGCGCGATGCCAGATGGGCATTAAGTCGCGTGGCACTTTCCTGTAAATAGCGTTCGAGCAGGGGCTTGTTGGCCACGGTACAACCCAAAGGCGCGCTTCGCGTCATCAAATGATTGCTAATTAAGGTGGCAAACTTGCTCGGATCGACGCCGGGCGGCACGCTAGCGGTGGCAATGCGCATCCCCGCATCAATTCGGTCTGCTTCATAGTTCCAGCGATAATGAAACATGGGCTTGACCAGCCATTCGTCTGCGGCTTCTTCAAGGGCGTTGGACAAAAAGTTCAACACCGGGTCCGCTAGGCGAATACTGGGGCTGGGGTGCGCTGCTTCGAGGTAGTCGAGCATGGGCGTGGAGTCTTGCATGGCGCCGCCAGGGGTAAGCAATAAGGGAATCAGTGGAACCTTGGCATGTTCACGAAACTCAGCTTCGTTAGCTTGCGACCGGAGCACCCACTCGAAGGGCAATTGCTTGAAGCGGAGCAGGGCGCGGACCTTGACGGAATAGGGTGAAACTTCCATGCCAAATAAACGGTACATAGTTGAAATCTCTCTGGATGACTTGTGAGTCGAGCCTATTGGGTTTGTTTACGGTATGGAATAGTCTGCTGTTCAAGTTTTAGCTGCATTTCGCCAAAAAATAAAAATAAACGAGAAGGAATCTGGGATGAAAATTAACGCAGCAGCCATTCTCCTCGGTGTCACCTTGGCAGCACAGGCCCAGGCTCAAACCTTTTGTGTTTATGACCCGACGGGCGCTCAAGGCCCGGGCTTCGCGTTTGCTAAAGATTATGCGCTGGCTGCTAAGGCATGGGGTGTCAGCATCGTTTTAAAGGCCTACACCGACGAACGCGTGGCATCCGAGGATTTCAAGGCGGGGCAGTGTGATGGCGTGGCAATCACGGGGCTGCGTGGCCGCCAGTACAACAGTTATGTCGGTAGTATTGATTCCATTGGTTCCGTGCCTTCATACCGGCATTTGCGCACCGTGCTTCAGGTGTTGGCGAGCCCGCAAAGTGAAGCCAATATGAAGAGTGGTGCTTATGAAGTTGTCGGCGTTTTTCCGCTAGGGGCGGCCTATGTTTTTGTGCGAGATCGCAGCATTAATTCCATCGAGAAAGCGGCAGGAAAAAAAATTGCGGTACTGGATTTTGATAAGTCGCAAGCAAAGCTCGTGCAACAGCTAGGGGCACAACCTGTCTCTTCAGACATCACCAACTTCACCACCAAATTTAATAATGGTCAGGTCGATATAGTGGCGGCCCCCGGCATCGCCTATAAACCGTTTGAAATGTACAAAGGGCTGGGCACCACGGGCGCGATTTACCGATTTCCGTTAATTCAGCTCACGGGCCATATGATTGTGCGCAGTGAGAGATTCCCCGCGGGCTTTGGTCAGAAGTCGCGTAGCTTTGTGCTCACGCAATTGGATCGCGCAGATGCCACGATTAAGCAAGCGGAAGACGGAATCCCCGCTAAATACTGGCTGGACTTGAGCGAAGGAGATAAAGAAAAATACACACTGATGATGCGAGAAGCGCGGATTCAGCTCACCAAGGATGGCTTTTACCATCCGAAAATGATGAGCCTCTTAAAGAAGATCCGCTGCAAAATTGAGCCAGCTGCCGCTGAATGCGCGGATAGCATTGAGTAACTACTCGGCACGAGCCTTAGATTGACGCTGTGTGTGCCGCCACTGCCAAGGTGGCATGCGCTCCTGCTCTGGTAGTGCCCAAAGTCCCAGCGCTTGCTTTCGGGCTGCCTGCTCGTCGAGTAGTAGCGCGGGCCGTTTTAAGTGGCGACGATAAACCCAAGCCGCCCCTTGGCGAACCATTTCCGCATTGATATCAACCCCATCTGCTCGAACTTGGCCCACGATGCGGCCATATTGATCAATATCGATCACGGTGACTTCTACCGTCTTTTTCAATGCCAGCGACACCAAAAGCTGTTTGGCGCGATGGCCATAGGGCTGGGCTTTTTCCGGGCTATCAATTTCAGCCAGCCTGACTTTGATGCGCTGATAATCAGCATCGATCAGGGTCAGCGTGTCGCCATCCGCAATATGGATGACTCGGCCATTGAGCACCGATGTGGCGTAGGCCGGGGGTGAAAGGTTACAGAGCAGAACTAGGAATAACGCTAAGAGTGGCTTCATAACGCTAGGCTCAAAAACAAAAAAGGCCAGCATGGGGGCTGACCTTTTTGTCGCAAACGCCAACCCATGGGTGGGAGTGCAAAGATGGTGGCTACGGCTGGACTTGAACCTGCGACCCCAGCATTATGAGTGCTGTGCTCTAACCGACTGAGCTACGTAGCCAAGAGGCCGCGAATCTTAGTTTTCGAGTCGAGGCCTGTCAAGGTTTTCACGCTATTCTGCCGGTCTAAAACAAGCTTATCGTCCAATACGACCTAGTCTCGTATTAAGTCGCATCCGATTTCTGCGGTTTAAAGTGCACTTCAAACTGCTCGATTTGCTCCACCGTGAAACCATTGTCTACCGCCTTTTTTACGTAGCGGTGACTTAGCTCACAATTACCGGTCGGTTGCACCTGCTTTTGCTTGAAAATCCCCCAGCCTGAAGTCACAACCGTGGCGCAAACAACGCGATTGTCATCGCTCACAAAGATCACTTGCGATTGAGCTTTGTCGTAGCGCAGACCGGGAATTGCTACACGATAGTGGTCTGATGTTTCGCTTAACGCGTGATAAAAATCGACCTCCACCCAAGCACGCCCTAGCGCCTCGTTAACTACAAAGCTTTTCGACTTCGCAGGCTGCATGGAGCTAGCGGGAAGCTTCAGAATGGGCTCCGTACTATTGCTTGCGTGTGCAGCTGAAATTCCAAGCCAAAGGCTTGCCACTACACCCAAATATCCTCTTGCCATACGATGCATGATTCAACGCTCCTGACTTAAGGTTTTACGGGAAGAGATGAGTGATGAAGTACGATTCGTAACGCCCCTTTGTCATCGCGCACATAACCCCAGGTTTTATCAACGGTCGTGACTTTGCCGGTCTTGTCTGTGAGCAAGACATTACCCATGGACAGTGCCGTATTGCCATGGAGTTGAATGGCGACATTACGAATCTCAGCCGAACGCCATCCCTTCAGTGCAAAGCCGCTGTCTTGGGGGTAGCGTTTGTTGTCGCCAACAAAGTAGGCAAGTGCGCCTTCGCGGGTTGTGCGAAAGGTCTGAGGTGCAGTGGTTAGCGTAGGTTTAAACAGCACCGGACCGTATTGGTAACCATAAGCGGCATCAATAACGGCGCCAGCGGTTGCCTTTGCTTTAGCAATGCCACCCGACTCATAGTCGCTAGCAATTTTGACTAAGGCATTGCCCCAAGCGATTTGGGCAGATAAAACGTCGGCTTCGGTAATATTGCCGCTGACAACGGGAGCTGAATTACCGCTATGACGGGTGTTTGTTGAATCGGCCAGTGCGGGGCTAGTCAAAGCAAGGCTACTTGTTAAGGCCAGTCCAAGTGCAATTTTACGAGAGCTAATTTGCTTCAACATGGGATATCTCCAGAGTCATCCGTCCAGGAGTGGACTAAGATGATTGTTCATGTTGCACACTGGTTTTTAGTCTGCCCATTGGCATATATTAATGTCTGCTATATGGCATATATTGATTGAGCATTACCTATGCAAGATGGCTCTGTTAGAGCGCTACGTAACGAACTACGTGGCAAGGAAAGTGAGGCCAGCCGGCTAAGACTTCTCGAGTCCAGTGCCTTTGCCCTAGCTAATGCGCCGGATGTAAAGATCGCACTGGCAGAGGTCCTGGGCTTGGCCATTCGCCACCTGGCTGCCGACAGTGGCGTTATTTTAAGTTTAGAGCAGGGTGGCTTCAGCGTGGTGGCTGCTCAGGGCAATGTCTTGCCAGTGGGCGCAAGAGTTTTGTTGGGCGGCGTGCTCGCAAACGTGATGCAGACGCCTCATCAACCCCTCTTGCGCGAGCATATTGAAAGCCGCTTACGATTAGGCGCGGCGGCAAAAGTAGCCCTGGAGTTGTTACTGCCGTTGCGTTTAACGAATGCTTCTCAAGGCCTGCTGGCCATTATTTCTGATGGCAGTAACATCCTGCCGACGAGCGACGATATCGCGACGATGCAGGCCCTTGGGGTCTTAGTCGCCGGCGCTATACAGCGGCCAAACCCCAGCAAACCTAAGAGTTCACGACGTGCGGCGGCAACGGCCATGGCCCAGTTAACGCCACGTGAGCAGCAAGTACTGGTGTTACTGCCGCGTGGCTTAAGTAATGCGGAAATTGCACAGCAATTAGGCATTGCGACGGGAACAGCGAAGATTCATGTTGAGCGAATTTTGCATAAGCTCGGGCTAGGCGATCGCACGCAGGCGGCAGTAAAAGCAGTGGAGTGGGGTTACAAATTATGACGACGCGCGCATTACATTGGCGAGATTGGCCTATAGGATTAAAAAGTTTGGCGGCAGTCGCAGTGCCCATGGCGCTATTGCTGTTTGCGTTGGTATTCAGCTACCGCATGCAACAAGAAATTAACAATGCCGATGCGGATTTAAGGCATGCCTTATCCATTCAAACAGATATCCAAACCTTGCATTTATTAATTGCAGAGGCGGCTACGGGTGTCCGAGGTTTTTTATTAACGAATCGTGAGGATTTCCTCGAACCGTACCGCAAAACACAAAAAGCACTGCCTCAGGCGCTGGAGCATCTGACCGTCAAGGTTCGGGATAAGCAAGTAGATGTGCATCTCAATAGAGTTAAATCGTTATGGCAGCATAAGCAGGCCAGTCTTGAAAAGTTGCGCACCACAGGCAGCTCAATGCCCCCTGCTGAGTTGCGTGCGCATCTGATTGAGAGCAAGAAAATTTTGGATGATTTGAGGCGAGAAATTCAGGCCATGTATGCGCGAGAGACAGAGGTTGTCAGTGCTTACTCGATGGCAGCGAGCGCAGCCTTTACGCGGAGTCTATGGGTAGACGCGATTATCAGTGTCTTGGTATTGCTGAGTGGGGTGGCCGCTTTTATGTTGCTTTTTAGCGGCGTTGTGACGCGAGTTCAGCGCTTGGCTACCAATGCGGAACGCCTGTCGCGAGGCGAGCCACTGGATATGTTGCCCGCTGCAAAAGATGAGCTAGGTCTGCTGGCTGAGCGGCTGCAAAATGCCAGCGTCTTGCTCGCGGCTAGAGCCAACGAAGCAAGCTCTGCAAGCTTAGCCAAAACACGCTTTTTATCTCGAACCAGTCACGAGTTGCGTACCCCCCTCAATGTCATCTTGGGTTTTGCGCAGATTCTCGAAAGCGATCTCCAAAATACGCAGCAGTCTGCGGCCGTGTCACAAATTTTGGTTGCTGGACGACATTTGCTGAGTTTGATTGATGAGGTGCTAGACATTGCGCGAATAGAGTCTGGAGACATGCGCTTAAGTCTGGAGCCACAAGCCCTACGGGAGTTATTGGATGAGGTGTTGGACCTACTTAAGCCGTTGGCGAGTCAGCAGAAAGTTGGGCTCGAGTTTGTCGCGATTCCCGTTGGCATCATGGTGCTGGCGGATCGCCAGCGTTTGCGCCAAGTACTGATTAACTTGGTCTCTAATGCGATCAAATACAATCGTTTGGGCGGTAAAGTTTATATCGGTGCCGTCGTCGATGGTGAGCAAGTCAGAGTCATGGTGAGAGACACAGGTCAGGGCATTCGTCCCGAGGACTTACCTAGGCTGTTTTCTCCTTTTGAGCGCTTGGAGGCCGAGCAAACGGGTATTGAAGGTACTGGCCTGGGGTTGGCGGTGTCACGCCAGCTGATGTTGTGCATGAAGGGCGATATTGATGTGCAAAGTAGTGTCGGGCAAGGAAGTACGTTTTCTCTGCAGCTACAGCGTGCGTATGGCAGGGTTGAGTTAGATGCGGTTGACGTTCCACTTGCCGAGACGCCATTAGATTCTTCGCAGGTGCGGCGTCGAGTGCTAGTGATTGAAGATAACCCATCGAACGTGGCACTCATGCAGGCGTTACTGGCCAAGCGACCCGAGTGGGATTTACTTATCGCAACGGATGGCGAAGCTGGGTTGAGTATTGCACGTCAAAACCACCCTGAAATGATCTTGCTCGATCTGCACCTACCAGGCCTTGGGGGCGAAGAAGTGCTGAATCGGCTGAAGCAAGAGTCGATCGGTGAGTCCTGTAAGGTCATCGTCATTAGTGCGGATGCAGTGCCTAGTACCCAAGCTCGCCTACGGGCACTCGGTGCCCATGACTACCTCACCAAGCCAATTGACGTTAAGCGGTTTCTAAACTTATTAGATGAGGCTCGCGCATGAGTAGCGATGATTTTTTTGCATCCAGAATTTTATTGGTCGATGACCAGCCGGCAAACCTCAGGCTGCTTGAGGAGCTCTTGGCGCGAGAGGGCTTTAGCAATGTCGTGAGTACGACGGAGTCAGAGCAGGTGCTAGATATTTACAATTCGTTTGATCCGGACTTAATCGTGCTCGATTTAATGATGCCGGGGCTGAGTGGTTATGCCGTGTTGGAGCGCATTGAGCGACAGCGTCAAGCCGACGAGTTTCGACCAGTCTTGGTGTTGACGGCCGATGCGACCAGCCAGGCAAAGCATCGTGCGCTTGCGTTAGGCGCAAAAGACTTTCTCACCAAGCCCTTCGATGCCGTTGAGGCGATGCTGCGCGTCTGGAACTTACTCGAAACTCGGCACTTGTATAAGCGCTTAAAACGATTAATTCCAGACGCGCTAGAGCTGCCTGTTAGACGTTAAATCTAAAGTGCAGTACATCGCCATCTTTGACGATGTAGTCCTTACCTTCTAGTCGCCACTTGCCCGCTTCTTTTGCGCCAGCTTCACCCTTGTATTGGATGAAGTCGTCGTAGCCGATGCACTCCGCACGAATAAAGCCTTTCTCGAAGTCGGTGTGAATGACCGCCGCCGCCTTTGGCGCGGTGCAATTAACAGGGATGGTCCAGGCGCGAACTTCCTTTACGCCAGCAGTAAAGTAGGTGTGCAAATTGAGCAAGCCATAACCCGCACGAATCACGCGGTTCAGGCCGGGCTCGTCCATGCCTAGGTCACCGAGGAAGGCGATTTTGTCTTCCTCATCAAGCTCGGCAATTTCCGCTTCGAGCTTGTTACAGATCGGCACCACAATGGCCTTTTCACTGGCCGCGAGTTCACGGACCTGATCGAGCAGCGGATTGTTGTCGAAGCCGTTTTCATCGACGTTAGCGATGTACATGGTCGGCTTTAGCGTGAGCAGGCCGTAGGACTTGATGGCAAACTTTTCATCGGCATCCAGGTCCACGCTACGGGCGGGCAGGCCTTCATCAAGTGCAGGCTTAATCTTGTCGAGCACCGCCTTAATGGCCAGCGACTCTTTGTCGCCTCCTTTGGCCAGCTTGGTGACGCGCAGCAGGGCCTTATCAACCGCATCGAGGTCGGCCAGTGCCAATTCGGTATTAATGATGGCGATGTCATCGAGCGGGCTGACGCGACCCGCAACGTGAATCACGTTGTCATCGTTGAAGCAGCGCACGACATGGGCAATAGCATCGGTTTCACGGATGTTGGCGAGGAATTTATTGCCCAGGCCTTCACCTTGCGATGCGCCAGCGACGAGGCCGGCGATATCGACGAACTCCATGCTGGTCGGGATGACGCGCTCAGGCTTGACGATGGCGGCAAGGGCGTCGAGACGGAGGTCCGGCATCGGCACCACGCCCGTGTTCGGCTCAATGGTGCAGAACGGAAAGTTTTCTGCCGCAATGCCCGCCTTCGTGAGGGCGTTGAACAGGGTGGACTTGCCGACATTGGGTAGTCCGACGATGCCGCAGTTAAATCCCATGGTAATTCCATCCCGACGCCGTAGCGTCATTAATACATCAGGTCGTGGCTTTGAAGCCGTTAAGGGTGTTCATGACGCGGGCCAGCTCGCCGGCCATGATGGCCTCGCGATGACGCAGGGCTTCATCTAGCGCCTTGTCCATTAACTCTTGTTCACTTCGGGGGGCTTTGCTCAACACAAAGCCCGATACCAGCGCGCTCTCGCCGGGGTGGCCGATGCCGACGCGCAGGCGGTGAAAACCGTTCTGGTTGCCGAGCGCGCTGATGCTGTCGCGCAGGCCATTGTGGCCACCATGACCGCCGCCGGTTTTGAGGCGAATTTGGCCCGGGCTAAGATCGAGTTCATCGTGAGCGATGAGAATTTCAGTCGGGGCAATTTTGTAGAATCCGGCGACGGCTGCAACGGCCTGGCCCGAGCGATTCATAAATGTTGTGGGGATGAGCAAGCGCACATCTTCGCCCTGATGCGACACGCGGGCGATCAGCCCAAAAGACTTACTGTCTGCCGTGAGGCGAGCACCTAGCTGTTCGGCTAACCGGGTCACAAACCAAGCACCGGCGTTATGCCGTGTGTCAGCATATTGCGCTCCGGGGTTGGCAAGGCCAACGATAAGGCGAATGGCAGTCATGCTCGCAACTCTATCAGGCAGTCATACGATTTGGCTGGAACGAAAAACGGGGCCTGAGCCCCGCTTTTGCGTTTAACCAGCGGTCGGCGCTTAGGCGTCGACTTTGCTGGCGTGCACGTTGGCAACGGGCTGGTCGTGATCGTGACCCAGCGCGAGTACCGGAATTTCCACGCCGGCTGGCAGGACCAGGTCGGACAGGTGGAGGGTGGTGCCAACATGAACAGCAGCCATATCAACGGCAATGAACTCTGGCAGGTTGCTTGGCAAGCAGGCCACTTCAACTTCAGAAGTGAAGTGAGTGATTTCCCCGCCTTCCAGCTTCACACCAACACAAGTATCTTGGTTGAGGAAGTGCAGAGGAATCTTCATGGTCAGCTTGTGAGCTGCGTCAACGCGCAGGAAGTCTGCGTGCATTGGCAGGTTCTTCACTGGGTGACGTTGCAGTGCCTTCAAGACAGCAGCTTGTGGCTGGCCATCAACAGTGATGGTCAAAACGTGCGAGTAAAACGCTTCGTTTTCCAAGGCCTTGACGAGTTCACGCAGTTCCAGCGTGATGGACTGAGCAGCAGCGCTGCCACCGTAAATAACGGCAGGCACTTTCTGTTCCAGACGACGAAGGCGGCGGCTCGCACCTTTCCCTTCGTTCGTACGGGTTTGCGCATTAAGCGTAAAGTTTGCAGCGGACATCGTGTTTCTCCGTTGGGCCCTGGGCTTGCGACCAGCTCAGGGCAATCATCCGGTCACCGCGGCGCGGTGCTCCGGTTTTCGCCAGCCTTCTGAGGGGCTGACAAATGTGTTCAGCGCAGCGTTCAGAATAAATCGAACATCGCGCTGATGGATTCTTCATTGTTGATGCGGCGCAGGGTTTCTGCGAGCAGTGCCGACATCGACAGCTGGCGGATTTTACCGCAAGCCTTGGCCTCGTCCGAGAGCGGGATGGTGTCGGTCACCACCAGTTCATCGAGCGTGGAGTTACGAATATTTTCGATGGCAGGGCCAGACAGCACGGCGTGAGTGCAATAGGCCACAACGCGGCGGGCACCATGCTCTTTCAATGCGCCAGCGGCCTTACACAGGGTGCCGGCGGTGTCCACCATGTCATCCACGATGATGCAGTCACGACCACGGACTTCGCCGATGATGTGCATGACCTGCGATTCGTTCGCTTTCGGGCGACGCTTGTCGATGATGGCGAGATCGGCATCATCCAACTGTTTGGCCACGGCGCGGGCGCGAACCACACCGCCGACGTCTGGCGAAACCACAACGAGGTTTTGATATTCCTGACGCTCGATGTCGGCGAGCAGTACCGGCGAGCCGTAGACGTTATCTACTGGAATGTCGAAAAAGCCCTGAATTTGGTCGGCGTGCAGGTCCACCGTAAGTACGCGGTCAACGCCCACCGTGGTGAGCATGTCGGCCACAACTTTTGCCGTAATCGGTACGCGCGCCGAACGCACGCGGCGATCTTGGCGGGCGTAGCCGAAATACGGAATGACTGCCGTGATGCGACCTGCACTGGCGCGACGCAGGGCATCGGCCATCACGATCAGTTCCATGAGGTTGTCGTTGGTTGGCGCGCAAGTGGATTGCAGAATGAAGACATCCTTGCCACGTACATTGTCGTTGATTTCAACGGCAATTTCGCCATCCGAGAAGGTGCCTACGTGAGCAGCACCGAGCGGAACATGCAAATGACTGGCGACTTTGCGGGCCAGCTCAGGATTGGCATTACCAGTAAACACGACAAGATTGGGCATGATGACGAATCGTCTCGGCCGGACAGAAAATGGCAGGGGCGGCTGGATTCGAAC
>NZ_JBXMRC010000026.1:0-71899 GCF_057084925.1 Perlucidibaca sp.
AAGTCACCGATGCAGTCAAGGATGTCTCCTTCAAGGTCTTCGCCGGTGTCGCCAATAGCGAAAACGGTCGCGTTGCCGCCATGCGCATCCCCGGCGGCGCCAGCCTGACCCGCGGCGAGATCGACGAATACACCAAGTTCGTCGGCATCTACGGCGCCAAGGGCCTGGCCTACATCAAGGTCAATGACGTCTCGAACATTCACAACGGTGAAGGCAGCGGCCTGCAGTCACCCATCGTGAAATTCCTGCCGAATGAAGCACTTGTTGCAATCATTGAACGTACTGGCGCAGTAAACGGCGACTTGATTTTCTTCGGCGCTGACAAGGCCAGGATCGTCAACGATGCCATGGGTGCTCTGCGCGTGAAGGTCGGTCACGATCTGAAGCTGCAGACCTGCGAATGGGCCCCGCTCTGGGTGGTCGATTTCCCGATGTTCGAGGAAGTGGGTGACGGCCAGTGGACCTCGGTGCATCACCCGTTCACGCTGCCCAAGTGCGATGTATCCGTGCTCAAGACCGATCCCGGCTCGGCGCTGTCGGTGGCCTACGACATGGTGCTCAACGGCACCGAACTGGGCGGTGGCTCGCTGCGTATCTACAACATGGAGATGCAGAAGGCCGTGTTCGAAGCACTGGGCATCAGCGATGAAGAGGCCAACGAGAAGTTCGAATTCCTGCTCGATGCCCTCAAGTTCGGCGCCCCGCCCCACGGCGGCCTCGCCTTCGGCCTCGATCGCCTGGTCATGCTGATGACCGGCGCGACCTCGATCCGCGATGTCATCGCCTTCCCCAAGACCAAGACCGCCGAGTGCCTGATGACACACGCGCCGGCCCCGGTCGAGAACAAGCAGCTGCGCGAACTGGGCATCCGTCTGCGCGAAGAAGTAAAAAAGGAAGCCTGAGTCATGGCCGGTCACAGCAAATGGGCGAACATCAAGCACAAGAAGGCGCGTGTCGATGCCTCGCGCGGCAAGGTGTTCACCAAGTTCATTCGTGAAATCACGGTAGCGGCCCGCCTCGGGGGGCCGTCGGAAGCCGACAACCCGCGTCTGCGCGCCATTGTCGCGAAAGCGCTGGGCGCCAACATGAGCCGCGATGTCGTCAACCGGGCCATCCAGCGTGGCGCCGGCGGCGACGATGACAAGAAGCTCGACGAGCTGACCTACGAAGGTTATGGCATCGGCGGCGTGGCCGTGCTGGTCGAGACCATGACCGACAGCGTCAACCGTACCGTGGCTGAAGTGCGCCATGCCTTCAACAAGAATGGCGGCAATCTCGGCACCAACGGCTCCGTGGCCTATCTCTTTGCCAAGCGCGGCGAGATCAGCTTCCCGGCCGGCACGGATGAAGACCGCATCATCGAAGTAGCGCTCGAAGCCGGTGCCGATGATGTGGAAAGCGACGAAGACGGCATCACCGTGGTGACCTCACCGGAAGCCTTTGGTGCCGTGATGGATGCGCTAACGAGTGCTGGGCTGAAGCCGGAAAATGCTGAAGTCACCATGAAGGCCTCGACCGAAGCCGAGATCACTGACCTCGAGCAGGCCGAAAAACTCATGAAGATGATCGACATGCTGGAAGACTTGGACGACGTGCAAAACGTCTATTCCAACGCCAGTTTCAGTGATGCCGTGATGGCTGCACTGAATGCCTGAGTCCGACTCGATGCTCATGTCACTGACGGAAACGCTGACATGAGCATCATCATCGGCATCGATCCCGGCTCGCGCATTACCGGCTACGGCATCATCGCCGCCGAGGGTCGAGGCTGGCGTTATGTGGACAGCGGCTGCATCCGCATGAACACAGAGCAGGCCCTGCCCGACCGCGTGAAAACCATCTTCAACAGCTTGATCGAGCTGATCGCGCAATGGCAGCCGACACAGGCCAGCGTTGAGCAAGTATTCCTATCCAACAATGCCGATTCAGCGCTCAAACTTGGCCAAGCCCGCGGTGCCGCACTGGCCGCGCTGGTCAGCCAGAATATTCCCGTCGCCGAGTACAGCGCCCGCCAAATAAAATTGGCCGTAGTGGGTACCGGCGCAGCAGAAAAAGCGCAGGTGCAGCACATGGTCATGCACCTGCTAAAACTCGACAAAGCGCCACAAGCCGATGCCGCCGACGGCCTCGCTGCGGCAATTTGTCACGCCCACGCCAGTGCAAATCTGGCTAGAATGGATTTATCGGGTTTGCGTCGCGGTCGTGGCCGCTAAGCTCCAGAAGTTACGCTGGCATCAAGCCTGAAGCCCCGCAAAGAGAGTTGGCATGATTGCGCGTTTAAACGGTGTCTTAATCGAAAAAATCAGCCCCCATGTCGTGCTCGATGTGCACGGTGTGGGTTATGAAGTGGATGTGCCGCTGAGCACGTTCTATCAATTACCTGCACTTGGCGAAACAGTCACGTTGTGGACGCACCTGAGTGTGCGCGAAGATGCCCACCAGCTCTTCGGCTTTCATGATCGCGACAGCCTGCAAGTGTTTCGCCTGCTCATCAAAATCAGTGGCGTCGGCCCCAAGGTGGCGCTGGCGCTGCTTTCGGGCATGGAAATCGACACCTTTCGGGGCTGCATTGCACGCGAGGATGTGTTGATGCTGACCAAAATTCCAGGGGTAGGCAAAAAGACCGCCGAGCGCTTGGTCATTGAGCTGCGCGATAAAATCGGCAAGCTCGAATTGGTGCAGAAAGTGACGCTGAATGCACCCGCAACGCCGCTGTTTATTGAGCCTGCCAGCCCGCAGGAAGAAGCTGAAAGCGCCTTGGTGGCTCTAGGTCATAAGCCCTTGGAAGCACAAAAAGCCGTTAAAGTGGTTTTGGGCCAACACAGTGAAACGGCGGAACTGGTTCGTGCCGCGCTGAAAGGATTGCTGAAATGAGCATCGAATCAGACCGCCTCATCACCAGCCAGGGCAAGCCGCAAGAAGAACTGATAGATCGCGCTATCCGCCCGACCCGCCTGGCGGATTATGTCGGCCAGCCCATTGTGCGCGAGCAGATGGAGATTTTTATTGGTGCCGCGAATGCGCGTGGCGAAGCGCTGGATCACACCCTGATCTTTGGCCCACCCGGCCTCGGTAAAACCACCCTAGCCAACATCATCGCTCGCGAAATGGGCGGGCAGCTGCGCTCCACCTCCGGCCCCGTGCTGGAGCGTGCCGGTGATCTTGCCGCCTTGCTGACGAACCTCGAAGCCGGCGATGTGCTGTTTATTGATGAAATTCATCGCTTGTCGCCGGTCGTGGAGGAGATCCTCTATCCGGCCATGGAAGACTACCAACTCGACATCATGATCGGTGAAGGCCCGGCCGCACGCTCGATCAAGCTCGACCTGCCACCCTTTACGTTAGTCGGCGCGACCACGCGGGCAGGTTTGTTGACCTCCCCGTTGCGCGATCGTTTTGGCATTGTGCAGCGACTGGAGTTCTACAATGTCACTGACCTGACTCACATTGTGTCGCGCTCCGCGCACTTGTTGAACTTGCAGATAGATCCTGCTGGCGCCGCCGAAATCGCCCGCCGCGCACGCGGCACGCCACGCATTGCCAATCGCCTGCTGCGTCGTGTCCGCGATTACGCCGAATTCAAGGCCGACGGCATCATCAGCCAGCCCGTCGCAGCGGCCGCACTGGCCATGCTCGATGTGGATCCGCAAGGTCTCGATGGCCTCGACCGTCGCTTTTTGCACATGCTCATCGATAAATTTTCCGGAGGCCCTGTGGGTGTCGAATCCCTAGCGGCTGCACTGTCTGAAGATGCTGGCACGCTGGAAGATGTGATTGAACCCTACTTGATTCAGCAAGGCTTGATCTTGCGCACGGCGAGAGGTCGCATGGCCAGTGCACAGGGCTGGCTGTTACTCGGCCTCAAGCCACCGGAAAGCGGGAACGCGCTCTGATGCTACCCGAATATCAACACCCCTTACGGGTTTACATAGAAGATACAGACGCCGGCGGAATTGTTTATTACGTTAACTTTCTGAAGTTTATGGAAAGAGCGCGTACCGAATGGTTACGGCACTTAGGTTTTGATCACTACTTAGTTAGCGACGAACCTGTATTTTTTGTGGTTCGGCGCGCCGAAGTGGACTATCGCCAACCCGCCCGCTTGGATGACAGCTTAATGGCGTGTGCAGAAGTCACGAAAATTGGCAAAGCCTCGCTGCATTTTCGTCAACGCATTCTGCGTGACGGCGTGGAAATAGCCTGCGGAGTGATCGAAGTCGCCTGCGTCGATCGCATTAGCTTGAAACCACGCGCACTCCCCACTACCTTGTCGGCACTGCTGACCACTGCTCTGGAAAACGTGACATGACCGCCGCACCTGAAATGACCGTTACCTCATTGATTTTTAATGCCAGCCCTGTCGTGCAGGCCGTCATGTTGATACTGGTCCTGGCTTCGGTCATTTCCTGGGCCATCATTGTTCAACGTTCTGGTTTTTTTTACCGTGCTGATGGTTTGAGCAAAGCCTTTGAGGAGCGATTCTGGTCGGGTGTGGACATGCAGCAGTTGCATGAGCAAGTCAACCATCAGCCCAATCCAGACTCCGGTTGTGAAAATCTGTTCCGCGCCGGCTTCCAAGAATTTCAGCGCTTACGCGATAAGCGCGCCGATGCCGACGCCTTGATGCAGGGAGTATCTCGTGCGCTGCGTATCTCACTTAGCGTGGAGCAAAGTAAATTAGAAGCTCAACTGCCCTTTCTCGCCAGCGTCGGATCTACCAGTCCCTATGTGGGTCTGTTCGGTACCGTCTGGGGCATCATGACCTCCTTTATTGGCCTGGCTAAAGTGCAACAAGCCACCTTGGCGGTCGTTGCCCCCGGCATTGCCGAAGCGCTTATTGCCACTGCCATCGGCCTATTTGCTGCCATTCCCGCCGTACTCGCTTACAACCGCTTTGCTGCCCGCAGCAACACCCTGTTATCGCGCTACGAAATTTTTGCTGAAGAGCTCAGTACCATCTTGCATCGCGAAGCCCACGCCGGACGTTGATCATGAGCCTCAAGAGCCAATTCCGGCGGGAACGCAAAGCCCCCATGGCTGAAATGAACGTCGTACCGTATATCGATGTCATGTTGGTGCTGTTAGTGATTTTCATGATTACTGCGCCCATGCTGACGCAGGGCATTGAGGTCGATCTGCCACAAGCCGAAGCCGATGCGCTTAGCCTGAAAGATCAACAGCCACTCATTGTGACCGTGAAAGCGGATGGCAGCTTTTGGCTACAGTCTGATCCGGAGTCGCGTCATCCGGTCAGCCCTGAAAGCCTGCCCGCCGAGATTCGAGCACTTCGTGAGGTGCGTGGCGATGTGCCAGTGCTGGTCAATGGCGATCGCGAAGTCGGCTATGGCCGCGTGATTGAGCTGATGTCTTCGCTGCAACAAGGCGGGGTGAAGCAAGTCGGTCTGTTGACTGAATTGCCCAGCGCCCAATGATTGTCTAAATGAAGCTGTCACTGCCCAACATTCTGTTATCACTTTTGCTGCATGGCGTCGTGCTGGCGCTGTTTTGGGTCTATGCAAAACCGGCATCATTGCCTGAGCCACCCAAAGTCATGCAGGCTATTTTGATGTCGGCACCCGCAGCGATGGCTACCGAAGCGCCCATGGCCAGTACACCCATCGAGCCTGTCGCAAGGCCCCCTGTTGAGCCGCCCGCGCCGCAACCCTTACCTGAGCCCAAGCCAGAGCCCAAACCGGAGCCTAAAAAAGTCCCCTTACCTACGCCCAAGCCCACACCGAAGCCAGAGCCCAAGGTCGAACCCAAGCCAACGGCTAAGCCCATCATTGAATCTGTCGATGAGGAGCTAGAAGCGGTAGAGCAAGAAACTAAACGTCTCGCCGAAGCGCAAGCGACCGCGCGAAAGCAACGTGAGGCAGAGGCACGTCAGCAAGCATTAGCTGATGCCCTGAAAGCGGAAGCCGACGCCATTGCTGCCGATGCAGCAAAAGAACGAGCCAGAATGCTCAGTGCTCAGATTGGACAATTCCAACTAGCCATTAATCGAAAAGTTAAAAGTAATTGGCGCAGACCTGCGGCTGTTTCTGGCAAATTAATGACCGAACTGCGCATTACCTTGCTGCCAGGTGGCGAAGTCGCCTCAGTGGTCGTGGTAAAGTCCAGCGGTAACGATGCATTTGATGAAAGTGCTAAAGATGCGGTCAACCGCGCTAACCCTTTACCCGTTCCGTCAGATACTGTTTTATTTCGCGAGCAATTTAAAGTGTTACTGCTCAAGTTCAAGCCGGAGGAATGATGATGCTCACCCGCCCATTCGGCTTACTCAAATTTTGTCTCCTCGCATGGGGCATCGCTGCAGCTAGCCTAGCAAATGCTGCGTTAACCATTGAAATCACCCAGCGTTTAAACGAAGCCACACCGATTGCGGTCGTGCCCTTTGGCGGCGTTCAGAGTGCAGACAATACCGGCGCCATTATTGCCGCGGACCTCGATCGTAGCGGCTCATTTAATGTGGTGGAGCGCAACAAGTTGCCTTCCTTCCCCTCGAGCAGCGCAGAAATTTTACCCAGTGTTTGGCAGAGCGTTCCTGCTGACTATATTGTGGTCGGTAGCGTTAGTCGCTTACCCGATGGGCGCTTAAGTTATCGTTACGAACTACTTAAACGCGGTGGCTTGGAGCGCGTTTTGGGCGAAACCTTTACCGTAGATTCGGGTCGCGCGCGCGATGCCGCGCATTACATTGCCGACAAAATTTACAAGCAAGCCACGGGCGAGCCCGGCATTTTTGCCACCAAAATTTTGTATGTAAATCAGTACAACCGAGATGGCCGAAAGCGTTATCGCTTGGAGCTTTCCGATATTGATGGGGCGCGACAAGTGACCCTGCTCGACTCGGTGGAGCCTATTCTTTCACCGACATGGTCACCAAGCGCCCGACAAATTGCCTATGTCTCCTTCGAGAGTCGTAAGCCTGCTATTTTTGTGCAGAACCTCAGCACTCGCCAACGCACCAAGTTGACCGATTTTAGTGGTTTAAACGGCGCGCCCTCTTGGTCACCTGACGGCAAACGCATGGCCATGACACTCTCACGAGATGGCAACCCTGAACTCTATGTCATGGACCTCACCACGAATACATTAACGCGACTCACGAATAACCCGGCGATTGATACTGAGCCGCGCTGGACCAGCGATGGTAAATCGCTCGTGTTCACGTCTGATCGCAGTGGTGGCCCACAGATTTATCGTTTGAACATTGCCACCGGCGATACCAAGCGTTTGACGTTTACGGGAAAATTTAATGCCCGCGCCGACATCAGCCCCAATGATCGCCACTTAGCCATGGTGCATCAGGCGGGCGGCAATAATTACACCATTGCACTGCAAGACCTCAGCAATGGCATCTTCAGCACGCTGACCGACACGCCGTTAGATGAGTCCCCAAGCTTCTCCCCCAATAGTAAAATGGTTGTCTATGCCACTCGTAAGGGTAATAAAGGCGTATTGGGCATTATGTCGTTGGATGGCCGCTTCAAGCTCCGCCTACCCGCTGTTGATGGAGAAGTTCGTGAACCGGTATGGTCTCCCTATTTACGCTGACGCTTAAGTCAGATACCGTCCACACCATTATTAACCTTTGATTCAAGTAAGAATAAAGAGCCCTAAGGAGCTTAACGTGAACATGAAAAAAACTGCTCAAATCGTAACCATCGCGACGCTCGCCATTAGCATGGCTGCTTGTTCTACGTTTCGTGGCCCGCGGGCGATCAACCCTAATGATGACAGCCAGTTTGAAAACCTCCCACCTGCCCCTGCGGTTGAAGCCATCCCGGCAACGCCAGAAGCTGAGCCCAACCCCGGCCTGATTGCAGAGGCAGCACCTGAAGCGCCAGAAACCGGCTCTGCCAACTTGGCCAGCCCGATTGAAGGCTCTGTGATTGAACCTCAAGCCATTTCAAGCGCAACGACCGCTAACACTGCTGGTGCGTTAAACGATTTGCTGAAAATTCGTGTCTTCTACTTCGGCACTAACCTGAGCGACATCACTGCCCTGTCCTACGGTGGCTTGAATGCTCATGCCCAGTACTTGAAAGGCAACACCGCAGCGAAGTTGCAGCTGAGTGGTCACACCGATGAGCGCGGTACACGCGAGTACAACTTGGCGCTGGGTGAGCGTCGTGCCAATGCGGTGGCTCGCTACCTGGTGGGCTTAGGTGTTTCGGCGGATCAACTGAGTGTGGTGAGCTACGGCAAAGAGAAGCCCGCAGCAGATGGCAGCGATGAAGAGTCCTGGGCCAAAAACCGCCGCGTAGAACTCGACTACACTGCGCAATAACTGAAAAAAGTCTTTTTGTTTCACGATAACGGGCTTCGGCCCGTTTATCATTTGCAGCACTCGCTTTTGACTCGGAGACGATATGCGTTCCGCACCCTTTATGCTGAATAAACTAGCATCCAGCCTCGTTTTATCCAGCACCCTGCTTCTGAGCTCAGCTTACGCCATTGAAATTGAGCAGCGCCCCTTAAGTACCAATGCAGAGCCTGCGCCCGTCGTTAAGCCAGAGCCAAAGCCAGAACCTAGGCCAGTGCAGGCGACCGAACCCGCTACCGCTCCTGCTTTGGTCAAAGCACCAGCACCAGCGCCTGCTAAAGCCGCACCAGCTGCGGTTAACCCTGCGTGGGATATGTTTCAGCAGATCGAAGAGCTACGAGCCACGGTGGCTAAACTTCAAGGTACAACGGAGGAGCAACAGCAACTCATTGAGCGTTTGCAAAGTGATTTGCGCACGCGTTACACCGACTTGGACCAACGCTTAGAACAACTCAGCAAACCGGTGGCAGAGCCCGCACCAGCGCCCGTTTTACCTAGTGAGCCTGCGCCTCAAGACCAGCCAACGGAGCCCAGCGCCGCCCCAGTTGTGATTGCCAGTAAGCCTAAAGCTGAACTCACCACCGAAGAGATAGAGCGTCAAAAATCAGCCTATTTGGCTGCGTACCAAACCTTTCGCCGTGATGGCGCCGCACCTGCCATTGTGTCCATGACGCGCTTTCTGGAAAACTTCCCAGACAGTGTCTTCGCCCCAAATGCGTTTTACTGGTTAGGCGAATTTCACCTTGCGGCTGAACCGGCAGACTATGCAAAAGCAGAAGCTAATTTCCAGCGCGTGCTGCGTGACTTCAGTGCCAGCCCTAAAGTGGCCTCGGCCTACTACAAACTCGGCACCATCGCTGACTTGCAGGGCGATAAAGCAGCCGCCAAAAACTGGATGACTAAATTGCTGAAGCAGTTTCCGGGCAGCCCGGAAGCACGCCTCGCGCAATCTTTTCTTGATCAAAACCCGGCGAAATGATGAGCCAATCCGAGCCCACGCTGCGTCTTACCGAAATCTTTCATTCGTTGCAGGGTGAGGCGCGAACCGTTGGCCGTCCTACCGTTTTTGTGCGGCTCACGGGCTGCCCACTGCGCTGCGTTTGGTGTGATACCGCCTACGCCTTTCAAGGCGGCACCCAATGGGCACTATCGGCTATTTTGGCTGAAGTGGCCCAGTATCGTGCTGGTTATGTCACCGTGACGGGTGGCGAACCCTTGGCTCAGCCCGAATGCCTGCTCTTGCTCACGGCACTGTGTGATGCCGGTTACGAAGTATCGCTAGAAACCAGTGGCGCTTTAGCGGTCGATGCGGTGGACCCACGCGTGGTTAAGGTCATGGACCTAAAAGCGCCGGGCTCAGGTGAAGTACAGCGCAATCGTTATGAGAACGTGGCTCACCTCACCGCGAACGACCAAGTCAAGTTTGTCATCTGTGATAAGCAAGACTATGACTGGGCGCGGCTGCAATGCGATCAATATGATTTGTACTCGCGCGTGAGCGATGTGCTGTTTTCTCCGGGTCATGACACGCTGGCACCGCGTCAGTTAGCAGAGTGGATATTGGCGGATCGCTTACCGGTCAGGCTGCAAGTTCAGCTACATAAATACCTTTGGAATAACGCGCCCGGACACTGAACTATGCCGCATGCGATTGTTTTGTTATCGGGCGGGCTCGACTCCGCCACTTGCCTCGCTTTAGCCAAATCTCAAGGCTATAGCATCACGGCGCTCAGCTTTGATTACGGTCAACGCCATAATGCTGAACTCGCTGCCTCGGTGCGTTTAGCCAAGGCCATGGGCGTTAATGATCATCGCACCATGCGCTTAGAGATCGGTCAAATGGGCGGCTCAGCCCTCACCGACAACCGCATCGCCGTGCCGGAAAGTGAAACCACCGGCATTCCGGTGACCTATGTGCCCGCGCGCAACACGGTGTTCCTGTCGTTTGCTTTGGGTCTGGCTGAAGTCACGCAAGCCCGACATATTTTTATTGGTGTGAACGCGGTGGATTACTCTGGCTACCCCGACTGCCGCCCCGAATTTATCGCTGCGTTTGAACACATGGCTAACTTAGCCACAAAAGCCGCCGTGGAAGGCCAACCGCTGACCTTAGAAACCCCGCTCATGCACCTCACCAAGGCCGAAATTATTCGCTTAGGCATGGATCTAGGGGTGGACTACGCCTTAACCGTCTCGTGCTATCAGGCGGATATTGAAGGCCATGCCTGTGGCCGCTGCGACTCGTGTCGCCTGCGTCGCAAAGGTTTTGATGATGCCGGTGTGACTGACCCAACGCGCTATCAAGCGAATCCATTTTAATTCCCCTGTTCGTCGTCTTGCCCTCTGGCGAGCAAGCAAGGTGACGACTAGACTCTGGGCAACCGTTAACGAGTGGCTGTTATGAAACCCGATTCCGAACACTTTCTTGTTATCTCTGCACTCGGCGCCGACAAAACCGGCATCGTTGATGAATTGGCTCGTGTTGCCAGCGATTGCCGTTGCAATATCGCCGACTCGCGCATGATTGTGATGGGCCAAGAGTTCGCCATCATCATGATGGTTTCAGGCACCTGGGACGCCATTGCAAAATTAGAAGTGCAGCTGCCAGCGCTGGGGCGTCGACTCAACTTAGAGGTCATCTCCAAGCGAACAGAGTCGCGCGCGCCGCAGAAGCAAGCCATTCCCTACAACGTGCACGTTATTGCGTTGGACAACCCCGGCATCGTGCATGAAATTGCCAATTTCTTTGCCAGCCAGGGCATCAATATTGAAGCCATGGAAACGAATACCTACGCCGCTCCTCACACGGGCTCGCAGATGTTTGCGCTGTCCATGACCGTGAATATTCCAGCCAGCGTGCACATCGCCAGCTTGCGCGAAAGTTTCATGATTTTCTGTGATGACCGTAATTTAGACGCCATTATTGAACCCTTTAAAGCCTGAGTCTCTGCATATGACACTTGAAATCGGTCAGACCATTCCTGCTTTTTCCGTTGCCAGCACGGGCGAATTGGCTGAAGTCAGCTCGGCATCTTTGGCGGGTAAAACGTATGTGCTGTACTTCTACCCGAAAGATGCCACCCCCGGCTGTACGCTAGAGGGTCAGCAATTTCGCGATCTCTACGCGCAATTCCAAGCGCTGAACTGCGAGATTTTCGGCGTGTCTCGCGACACCCTGAAACTGCATGAAAAGTTTCGCGCGAATGAGTGCTTTCCGTTTCAGCTCCTCAGCGATAGCGATGAAGCGCTTTGCCGTCTCTTCGATGTCATCAAAACCAAAAATATGTACGGCAAACAAGTGCAGGGCATTGAGCGCAGTACGTTTTTAGTGGATGGTCAAGGTCAGTTGCGGCAGGCGTGGCGTAAGGTGAAAGCCGATGGCCATGCCGCCGAGGTCTTGCAAGCCGTGCAAGGCTTAGGCTAAACGCGTTTCACCAGACAGAACTGTGTGATGCCGGCGGAGTCGGTGGTTTGCGACTTCAGCTCATGCCCTGCTTGACGCAAAAAAGCAGGGATATCCCGGAGCGCCCCGGCATCCGCCGTCAACACAATCACCTCGGTATGCGTTGGCAGCGCATGCAGAGCCTGCTTCAGGCGTAGTAAGGGCATGGGGCAGCGTAAGTGACGAAAATCCAAGGGCTCAGTCAAGGCAAACACACTCTGAATATCACGGTGGATGGATCTTATCATGCGACAGCGCATCGGGCCTTGGGCGCGCGTTGCCTGGTCGCTGCCATCAGCCTGAGCCTCATGCTGCCGGCACAGGCCAGTGCCCCCGCCAAAGCGCCTTCAGACGCTTATGTAGCCACCTTACCCGAACTCGGTCAGCCTGCCGACCTCATTGCCGATGCCGCTACCGAAAAACGCTTAGGCCAGGCCTTCTTACGGCAATTGCGTGCCAGCACCCCGCTCTACACCGACACCGCGCTCCGCGAGTATTTAGAAAGCCAGCTTTACAAGCTCGCGGCACATAGCCCCTTGGTCGATCCTACGTTTTCCTTGATCGTTGTAGATGATCGCCAGGTCAATGCGTTTGCCGTGCCGGGTGGGGTTATTGGGGTCAATACCGGACTGATGCTCACCTCGGAATCCGAAGATGAACTATCGGGCGTGCTGGCGCATGAGCTGGGCCATCTCAGTCAGCGTCATTTTGCACGATCGCAAGAAGCCAACAAGTACAACCAATGGCTCGCGCTGGGTGGACTGTTAGCCAGCATCGCTGCGGCCTCTGCCGGCGGTTCTCAGTCTGGTAATATTGGCTTAGCTGTGGGCGCAACGGCTCAGTCCTTAGCCGCACAAAATCAACTTCGCTACAGCCGTAACTATGAGCAAGAAGCCGACCGCATTGGTCTGCAAACCCTGGCCGACAGTGGTTATGACCCACGTGCGATGTCTTCATTTTTTGCCAAGCTCGATCGCAATACACGGCAACTCGGCTATGTGCCGGAATTTTTGCTGACTCACCCCTTAAGCAGCAGCCGACTGTCTGACTTAGAGCGTCGTGTCAGCGAGATTCGTCGCCAACCGCGACAACCCGACGCGAACTTTCGACTACTGCAGATGCGCCTGCAAATGGCCTACAGCGATCAGCTCGGTGAAAATATCCGCGCCTTTGAAAGCGCACTGAGTGATGGCAACGCGCCTGAAGCCACGCGCTACGGCCTGAGCCTGGCCTATCTACGGCAAATGCGGCTAGCGGAGGCTCAGGCAACCCTTCAGCCCTTGCTCACCGCCGAGCCCAATCGCCTGCTGTATCGACTTACTGAAATGGATATTGCCTTTGCTCAGCGGGATTACCCCCGTGCGCTGAATTTGAGCCAAACCGCGTGGAGTATTTATCCCGGTCAACGCAGCGTACTGGAGGCAATGACGCGAGCGGCCCTGATTCTGAATAAACCCGAGTTGGTCAGGCCATTGCTGGATAAAGCCGCACGCGACTACAGCAATGACACGCTGATATGGCGCCTGCTGGCTGACTGCGCCGCCAAACAAAAAGATGCCCTAGCCGTGTTCCGTGCGCGAGCTGAGATCTTCTTCTTAACGAATCGGCAAAAGCTCGCCGAAGATCAATTGAAAAACGCCTTACGACTGGCCGCAAACAACTACTCGCTGACCGCCCAGCTCAATCAGCGTTTGAACGACATGCAAATCTTAGATGCGGAATTCAAACGCTAAGCCTCACGGATTAGCGCTTTAAGGTCTTAGCAAAATCTAGCATGCGCTGAAGTGGCTGCATCGCCTTTACGCGCAAGGCTTCATCAACAAACACTTCCTGACCGCCACTCTCCAGTACCTGCGCCAAATTATCGAGCGCGTTCATGGCCATCCACGGGCAATGCGCACAGGAACGACAGGTTGCACCATTGCCCGCGGTGGGCGCTTCCATAAAGGTTTTGCCGGGAGCCGCTTGCTGCATTTTGTAGAAAATGCCGCGATCCGTAGCCACAATAAACTGTTGATTCGGGAGGTTTTTCGCTGCCGCAATGAGCTGCGACGTCGAGCCCACTGCGTCTGCTACGTCCACCACCGAAGCGGGAGACTCCGGATGAACCAACACAGCCGCATCTGGAAATTGCTTTTTCAGGTCGAGAATGCCCTTGGACTTAAACTCTTCGTGCACGATGCAGGAGCCATCCCAAAGCAACATGTCGGCGCCCGTGACCTTTTGCACGTAAGCGCCCAAATACTTATCGGGAGCCCAAATAATTTTCTCACCCAGACTGGATAAATGATCCACCACGTCCACTGCAATACTCGACGTCACCACCCAATCCGCCCTCGCCTTCACCGCCGCAGAGGTATTGGCATAAACCACCACGGTGTGGTCAGGGTGCGAATCGCAAAACGCGGTAAAGGTATCGACGGGGCAACCTAAATCCAGCGAGCAGGTCGCCTCTAAGGTCGGCATAAGCACACGCTTTTCCGGATTCAGAATCTTGGCGGTTTCCCCCATAAACTTCACGCCCGCCACCACCAGTGTTTTCGCCGGATGGGCATTGCCAAAACGCGCCATTTCCAGCGAGTCCGACACACAGCCGCCCGTTTCTTCAGCGAGCGATTGCAACTCGGGGTCGGTGTAGTAATGCGCGACTAAAACAGCATCTTGCGCCTTCAACAACGCTTTAATGCGCTCCCGCAGCGCCAGCTTCTCTGCTGGCGTATGGGTATCGACGACCTCATGCAAATGAGCCAGATGCTCCTGCACCAAACGCTGGGCAGCGTGATCGACGGGCTGGGACATGGCGGCCTCTTCTATCGTGTCAAAAATGATCGTGGCAAAAATATGGGAGGCAGGATTCTAGCGCAGAAAGGTGATTACGGCCTCATAGGTCAGCCCGATCAAGGGAATATTCGACAACACAAAGAGCAAAAAGCGCAGCTCAATTTTGTTCACCAGCGCTTGCGTCAGACTATGCACCACCCGCAACGCCACATAGCTCCACGCCAGCACCCACGCGGTGTCGCCCGATGAGCCCAATAACACCAGCGTGATCACGATGGCGTAAAACACCGTGGGCTGTTCCATGAGGTGATTGTAGTTATCGGCCTTCCAGCGCACGGACGCAGGCAACTGAGCCATCTGCTCGCCTCGTGGTGCGTTTGGATCTGGCTTCATCTTGGCCGCGATCATGGCCGGAATACGCGTGGCGTACATCCATAACCACATCACCTGCGACCACGCGACTAAAGCAATGACAGGGCCAAGCAGTTGGAGTGAGTCATTCATGGCAGAGACCTATTTAGAGTTATTAGAACGCTCCCACTCCGGCGGCGCCCACAGGTGCTTCAAGCGCTGCCAAATGGGGCCGGGCTTGGCCATGTCTTTCACCATATCCCGGAATTCGTGGAGGTTTAGCGTGAGGATGTTGTTGCTTTGGACCTGGCGCACGATGCCGTATTCCACGGTCTCTTTTTCTTCGGCAAAAGTGCCAAACAGGCGATCAAAGAGGATGAGCACGCCGCCATAGTTTTTGTCGATGTATTGCGGGTTGCGGCCATGGTGCACACGATGGTGCGATGGCGTGACGAACACGTACTCGTACCACGCAGGCATCTTACGGATGGACTCCGTGTGCGCGAAGAACTGGTAGCCCAAATTCATGGCGTAGAGCGCCATGGTGTATTCGGGCTTGATGCCAATGAGCATGAGTGGCGTGAAGAATAACCAGTAACCCGTGAGTGGGTAGAGCATGCTTTGGCGCATGGCCGTGGTGAAATTCATGTGCTCGCCACTGTGATGCACCACATGAGCACACCAGAACCAGCGCACCCGGTGACTGGTGCGGTGGAACCAGTAGTAGCAAAACTCCACGAGCAAAAATAAAGGCAGGATGGTCCAGGCATTCAGCTCAACATTGGCTACGCGGTGGTCATAGAACCAGTGCATGGCGGTCATGAAGAACAGTGCATGCACCACAATTTCAAAGACCTGATAGCTGCCACCGAGGTTGAGGTTGGTGAGAATATCTTTGCCGTTGAACTGCTCGGTGCGCCCTGCTCGTCGCATGTACAGCCACTCAATGGCGAATGTCGCAAGGAAGATGGGCGACAAACCAATGAGAATGATCTGCTTCCAATCCACGGGGCCACCAATCCACTGCTCCAATGGCAGCGCAAGGCTGTGCATGAAGGCATCCATCTTAGAACTCCAAAGCGCTGGGTAGGCGTTTCATTTCTCGGTCAAACGCGGCCAGCACGGGCATGCTCATGGGCTTGAGCTGCTGCCAATTGGCCACATGCTCACGGAAGTTTTGCAGAATGTCACCACGCGCTTCCTGAGTTAAATACGGCACGTGATAGCCCACAAACGTGGGCAGCACGGTCATGCCGGTATAGGCCAGCGTGCCTTGCAATACGGGCATTAAAATCTTATCGATATCGCCGTGAATGCCGCCTTCGGCCAGCATGTAGTCGCGACCACCACAGGTCAGTGCGAGCATGGCGTGCTTGCCTTTTAAGCCGCCTTGATCATAGAAACGACGGCCACCATACACTCGACCAGAGACCAGCACACGGTCGAACCAACCTTTTAGGATGGCCGGTACGGAGAACCAATACAGCGGGAAGCTGAAAATCACCAGGTCAGCGGCTTCGAGCTTTTTCAGCTCAGCCTCAATGTCGGGCGCTAAGGTTTGCGCGTCGACATTGGCGCGTTGCTCCAGCGCGTAATTTAAGTATTCGGCATTGCCACGCGAGCCGAAGTCTGCGGCGCTGGCCACCGGGTTCCAATTCATGGCGTATAGGTCAGACACCACGACGGTGTGACCGGCAGCGGTAAAATCGGCCACTGCGGCCGACTTCATGGCAGAGGTAAAAGACTGTGCTTCAGGATGGGCATGGACAATCAAAACATTCATAGCGAACTCACCTAAAAAGATGAGCAGATAGTCCTTCGCCCGGCGCTAAATGACAAGCTCAGGCGTAATAATCTACACCAGTATTCGTCCTGCTGTGGCTGGCTTCTCGTGCTTGGGCCGCGCGCTCCTGACGCAACTCAAGCGCTTGGCGGTGCTCTAAGGCATTGGGCTGAGGTGAGGAGCTACCGCCCTGCTGGCCAGATGAGTCTTGTCGCGGCGAGAACCCCGACTGTGATGCAAAGCTGTCTGGGCGTTGGCTCATCAGGCTGACACGCGAGTCATCCAAACGCATGCCTTGCTGCTCCATGGCAGCGGCAAGGCGTGGCATAGCGGCCGTGATTAAGTCGCTGGTGGTTTGTTGCAAGGTATTGAATTCCACTTTTGCGCTTTGCTCGTTCAGTGAAATGCGCACGTGAATCGGCCCTAGGTCGGAGGGATTCATCTGCAGCGTGGCGGTTTGCGTGCCTTGCTGAGCCAGCAGCGCTATGCGCTGGCCAAAGGCATCGGACCAACTCGGGTCGAGCAAGGCATTCGGCGTTAGCGTTACCAGGCCGGGTAAAGGGCTACTCGTTTGTGGGTTCGCTAAGGTTAAGCCCGTGGCGAGGCCGACCGATGTTAGCGCGACCTTGGGCAACTCAGGACTGCCACTCGTAAAGGCCGAATCGCCACTTAAGGCCAGCAATGCCTCACGCCCCATAGGAAGGGTCATTTCCTGCTTAACTGGGGTGTTTAAAAAACTAGCCGGCAGGCCATTGGTCCATGCTAACGGCGGCGAATTAATGGCCGTGGTAGCGGTGCTTGCGTTGGCAACGGAGCTAGTGGGCACTGCAGTCGCCGCCAGTGCCTGCTCAACAGGAGGCATAGCCCCTTTTCCTTCGGGGGCTGCACTTGAGCGGGTAATGGAAGACGGTGTTTCGACACGCAGCAGGTTAATGGCAAATGGCAATGTGACTAGACTTGGCGTTGCCGCTTCAAGCGTCGGTGTGGGCAATGCCTCCTCCGGCAACTCCTCGCTCGCGAGCCCATCGGTAAGGGCTGCCTCGTGGCGAGGCAGTCCTTGATTCAAGCCGTGAATAGCACTGGCTAATGCCGTTTGCACGGAGGCGTGAGTAAGATCCTCGGAAAGCTCGGGCGTGATGGCCACCGTGGTTAGCTCGGGGGCTTTGAGCAGCGAAGCCTCTGACAGTGAAGCCTCTGACAGTGCAGTCTGAGGCAGCAACGCCGTGGCATCTGCTGCGGGGGCCGAGCCGGGCTGTAAGGCCTGGAACAATTCAGCAAAAACTGAGCCGGCTGGCGTTGCCTCGGCTAAGCCTGTAGGGCTGGCGGCCAGCGGATTAACCAGAGTTTCTGTTTGTGTGCTTAGGCTAGGCATCATGATGCTGCTCCTTGCTGCCAGTCCTCTTGCTCGGCTTGTTGCCGCCAAGTGAAGCGCTGGCCCGATAGTTCATCTGCTTGTCGCTGAGCCTGCTGCTCGCGCAGAACAAACTCTTCTGACTCGTAGCGAGCCGTGAGCTTGCTCATGCTTTGACTATGCCCACGGGTTTTCAGCCAGGCTAAGCGTGCCGATACGACGAGTTGTTGAAAGCGAGCGACTTCCGCTTGCTGAGACGCAATTGCCGCCATGAGCTTGTTCATAAAGTGGCGACGCGCTTGCAGTTGCGCTAAATCGACTAGCTGAGATGACACCACGTGCAGGCCACGGGCGTATTCCAATTGATAGTCCACGAGCTGGTTCAGCTTATGCTCGGCATCCGCTAACTGCTGCTGACTGCGGGCATAGGCTTTCAGCATCACATCTTCGGCACGTTGTGCCACGGCCAGCACAGGCCGCATGCGTTGTGATCGTTTCATCATGCTGCTCCCCCTTCATCGCCAAAAAGTGCGCTCAGCGCTTCTTTAGCGCGCTCGACGGATACCGCGTCATCGGTGTCTTGTTGCAAAAACCGGGTCATGAGCGGCAGTAAGCGCACGGCTTCATCCACTCGCGGGTCGCTGCCCCGCTGATAAGCACCAATGGAAATGAGGTCGCGATTTTGTTGATACAACGCCCAGGTTTGACGAAAGCGGCGGATCAACAGCTTGTGATCGCGTGGGGTGATGTCGTTCATGGCCCGACTCACCGATTGCTCAATATCAATAGCGGGAAAGTGACCAGATTCGGCCAATGCGCGCGACAACACGATGTGGCCATCGAGAATGGCGCGTGCGGAATCCACAATGGGGTCTTGTTGGTCATCGCCCTCGGCAAGCACGGTGTAGAAGGCGGTGATTGATCCGCCTCCAGCCGGGCCATTACCCGCACGCTCCACTAAGGCCGGCAAGCGAGCAAAAACACTGGGCGGATAGCCCTTAGTGGCGGGCGGTTCGCCCACTGCTAAGGAAATTTCACGCTGGGCCTGAGCAAAGCGCGTTAACGAATCCATGAGCAGAAGTACTTGCTTGCCCTGATCACGAAAATACTCGGCAATAGCCGTGGCCACCCACGCCGCTCGAAGTCGCATGAGGGGTGAATGGTCGGCTGGCGTGGCCACAACCACCGCGCGCGCCATGCCCTCGGCACCCAAAATATGATCTACAAACTCTTTCACCTCACGGCCGCGTTCGCCGATCAGCGCCACCACCACAATGTCGGCTCGGGTAAAGCGCGTCATCATGCCTAAGAGCACGCTTTTACCCACGCCGCTGCCCGCAAATAAACCCAAGCGCTGCCCTCGCCCAACACAGAGCAAGCCATTAAGAGCGCTAAGGCCCACATCCAGCGGCTCGCGGATGGGTTGTCGTTGCAAAGGGTTAATGGGCGTGGCGAGTAGCGGTTGATAATGTGTGGTGTTGAGTGGGCCTTTGCCGTCTAGGGGATGCGAAGAAGCATCAATGACACGCCCCAATAAGCTCGGACCAACCGGCACATCCACCACGCGGTTGATTGGGAGCACGCGGGCATTGGGTTCGATGCCGCCCAGTTCGCCGGTAGGCATGAGCTGTAAACGATCACCGCTAAAGCCCACGACCTCCGATTCCAGCCAGCCGCCCTGTCGTGTTTCGACCAAGCAGCGTGAGCCAATCGCGGCACTACAGCCCTCCGCCTCCAACAACATACCGACGATTCGGCGCAAGCGACCTTCAACTTGAACGGGGGCTTCTTCACTCAAACGGTCGCGGCAGGCATGCAGGTGCGCCGCCCAATCGGGCGCGCTGCGACTGACCGCAGCGTGCAGGCTCATGCGACTTCTGCCCTAGGGCTGTTATGCCCTTGCATGCGTGTCAGCATGTCTTGCAAGCGAGTCTCGACACGGGCATCTATACGCGAAGCACCGCTATCGACCATGCAGCCACCGCGGGCAATACTGGCATCTTCGATCATTTTCCACGTCGAGCCTTCGTTCATTTCGAGGTTTGACGAGAGCAAGTGCGCGTCTTCGGGGTGTAAGTGGATACGTACATGCCGCGTACCCGCAGGTAAGGCTTTAATGGCTTGAGAGACCATTTCGTGAATGTCGGCCGGTTGCAGCGTCAGCTCGCGATGCAATACCTGCTTAGCAATAACCATGGCCAACAGCACCAACTCTTCTTTCACTTCGTCATTACATTGCGACAAGGGCGCTGCCATTTGTTCAATCAGCTGCTGCAGACGCTCAGCTTGCAGACGCAACTCGCCCCGCGCCGCCATACGACCTTCGCTCAGGCCTTGCTCCCAGCCGGCACGTCGAGCTTCATCTCGAGCCGTGGACGATGCTTCGTCAGTTAAATACGCCGAACGCTCCTGACTTTCGGGCATCGACATCGGCTCCGTGTGCATGGGCGGCATTTGCCAACGTGCCCAGGCTTTCGCGGTGTTATTCATAGGTGTCGCCTTATTCGACGTAGCATTATTCGACATAGTCATCGCGGCCGCTCGCTAAGGTGATTTGACCGGCTTCTGCCATGCGTCGAGCAATCGCAACCATTTCTTTCTGCGCGCTTTCCACATCACTCATTTTGACCGGGCCGCGCGTTTCCATATCTTCCCTAAGCATTTCGCCCGCACGCTTAGACATGTTGCGGAAAATCTTTTCTCGCATGGGTTCAATGGCACCCTTCAGGGCCAACGCCAACAGGTCGCTAGAGACTTCACGCAGCAGCACCTGCATGCCTTTGTCATCAAGGCCAATGAGGTTATCGAAGACAAACATGAGGTCTTGAATCTTGGTGGTCAGGCTGCTGTCGGCTTCGTTAAGGGCCGCAATCACTCGCGCCTCCGTCTCCGATCCAACACAGTTCATGATGTCGGCCACGGCTTTCGCGCCATCAATCAGTTTCGATTTGAATGAACCCGATAGCGACAGTTTGTTGCGTAGAATGTTTTGCAGTTCGACCAATGCCGCTTGCGGAATTTTTTCCAGCGTCGCGATGCGCAGCACAATATCTCCCTGCAATTCAGGGGCGAGTCGATCCAAAATCATGGCGGCTTGATCTTTCGCCATATGCGCCAAGGTGATGGCAATGATCTGGGGGTGTTCGTCGCGCAGCATGTGCACCACCGTATCGAAATCTAGCCACCGTAAGGAGTCGATCTCCACCGGCTGGCTATCGCCCAAAACACGATCGGCCAGCGTTCGGCCCTGTTGCTCGCCAAGGGTGCTGACCAAGACCTGGCGCACATAGTCCGGCACGCCCACACCGAGCGGCGTTTGTGCCTGCAAGGCATGTCCAAATTGGGTAATCACTGCCAAGGCTTGGTCATTGTTGACCTCACGAATCCCTGCCATGGCCATGCCAATTTTTTCCACGGCTTCGGAGCCCACATGCTTTAACACATCTGCAGCCCGCTCCTCGCCCAACATCAGCAGGAGCATGGCAGCCTCATGGCTACCGGGTGCTTGAGCGGTCACGGCAGTTTCAGGCGTCATGAGGAGTCACCCAGGTTTTAACGACTTGTGCGACCAGTCGAGGGTCTTCGGTGGCGGCCAAGCGCACCGCACTCATGCGCTGGTCAAGTTCGGCATTGCTTAAAGTCAGCGGTGCCGGCGCGGGCAACCCATTCATGCCGCTATGGCTGAATTGCATGGCATTGGGTGAATAACTATCGGGACTGTTCGAGAACTGACGCGATGCCGACTCTGGGTCGCCAGGAGCTAACGCAGGCAGTGCTGACGAGGGCGCTAAGGCCTGCTTAAGCAACGGGCGTAACACGCCCCACGCTAAGAGCAGTACCGCCAGACCCACCAAGGACTGTTTCACCAAACTGGCAAACCACGACTCCTGCCAGATGGGCGTAGCGGACTCGCTCTCACTCAGCGGCTCCGGTGCCGAGAAGTTGGAGCCGACCACCGTGACTTGATCGCCACGATCCACGGTGTAGCCAATCGCGCCTTGTACCACGCTGGTCATACGATCCATCTCGGCTTGCGATGGGCCCGCACGCACGATTTTGCCCTGACTGTCTCGCAGTGACGAGCTATCAACCACTACCGCCACAGAGAGCTTGCGCACCGCTCCTGCGGGCGTGTTGGTGTAGTTCAGGACACGCTCAACCTCATAATTTCGTGTCACGGCCTGACTACCTGTGGTGGCCGTAGCCGCAGCCTCTCCTGCTTTGGCCGGTGGCGGCGTGACAGCAGTTGGCGGTTGATTACTCAGCGCACCGGGCACACCACTCGCAGGAGGCAGCGCTTTATCGCTACCGTTCAAGGTAATTTGCTCACTGCGAACCACGCTGCGATCGGGGGTGAACGACTCGCGACTTTCTTGTAGCGAGGAGAAGTCCATATCGGCAGACACCTGCACACGGACTAAACCCGATGGCACCATGGCCGAGAGCAGACGCTCAATGCGCTCCTCGTAGGCTTTCTCCACCTGTTGCCGATAAGCAAACTGGCGATTACTCAGCTCCAGGGCATCATCGCGCTCGACACGCGAAAGCAAATTGCCCTGCTGATCCACCACGGTGACCTGTTCCGAACTCAACTCAGGAATACTGGCGGCAACCAAATTCATAATGGCACGCACGTTTTGCTGATCCAGCGTGCTGCCCGGACGAATATCGACCATCACCGACGCACTGGCTGGCTTGCGATCGCGAATAAAGACGCTTTGTTTGGGCAGCGCCAAATGCACGCGTGCCTTATGCACTTGCTGAATACTTTCAATGGTGCGGCTGAGCTCTACCTCTAAGGCATGCTGATACTTACGCGTCTCCATAAACTCGCTAACACCAAAGCCCTTTTCAGCACGAATCATTTCCAAGCCGGTGCCATCTTCCGATTGCACCATGCCACTGCCGGCCAATTTCAAGCGCGCATTGTGCAGCTCGGCTTCGGGCACCATTAAAGCACCGGTGTTTTTTTCTAATTGATAAGGAATATTCAGGGTCGTCAGGGTATCCATAACAGCGCTGGCCCGCTCGGCCGGCAAGCTGCTGTAGAGCACACTGTAGGGCGGTTGTTGCGACCACATGACCATGGACAAGCCGATAGCCACGCTGCCCGCCACACCGGCAAGCAAAATGATTTGCTTTAACCAGGCCGGCATAACGGCTGGCATTAAACGGCTGGTGATCTGTGAGAGCGTGGCGTCTGCCATGGTACTAACCTCATTACGCTAATAAACAACGCTATCAAATCGACATGCGCATGACTTCTTGGTAGGCATCCACCATTTTGTTGCGTACTTCCATCATGGCTTTGAAGGACACATCCGCCTTCTGTAAAGACACCATGACTTGCGTCAAACTGGCTTCACTATCGCCACGCTCCCAAGCACTGGTGGCTTGCTGTGCCCGTTGTTGAGTGGCATTCACGGCATCCACCGAGGTTCTGAGTACCGAGCTAAAATCGTTGCTGGGCTCTACCCCTCGCACCGGATTAGACGGGGCTAACGGGGAAATACCCCCCAAGCCACTTGCTGACGTTTGATTGGGCTGAGTCAAACTACGCATGGCGCGGATTTGACCTAAAACCTGATCGACACCCGATATGCTCGACATGGTTGTACTCCTGACTTACCAGATTACCTGGAGGCCAAATTTCTTCATTTTTTCCACGAGTGTGGTGCGCTGCAGACCCAGCAATCGGGCCGCTTGCGACACCACGCCATCGACCTGACGTAAGGCTTCGTTGATGTAGTTCACTTCAAGGTCTTGCAGGTATTGCTTAAGGTCCATGCCTTCCTGCGACAACACCGTGGGCGCGTCGTTGCGAGGCACCGACATTTGCGTGCTAATGGCAGACAACAGCGGCTTATCCAGCAGCAGAGCTTTTGCTTCTTCCTCATCGTCACAGACTTGGCCGACATAGCGTGTTGGCAAATCTTTGACGCGCACCAGTTGGCCACCGTGCGTAATGCCTAAGCGTTCGACCAAGTTTTCCAGCTCACGAATATTGCCCGGCCAGCCGTAATGCATGAGCGCTTGCAAAGCGCCTTGGCTGAAGTCCGCAGACAGGTCGCCATTGGCTTCTTGCTTGCGGCGGAAGTGCTGCAGTAACAGTGGCAAATCTTCAATGCGTTGACGCAGTGCGGGGACGTAAATAGGAAACACATTGAGACGAAAGAACAAGTCTTGGCGGAAGGTACCGGCATCGACCATGGCATCTAGGTCACGGTGCGTTGCCGCAATAATTCGCACATTGCAGCGAATGGTTTGATTGCTGCCGACCCGCTCAAAGCAACGCTCTTGCAATACACGCAAGATCTTCACCTGCATGGGCAAGCTCATGTCGCCAATTTCGTCCAGAAATAGTGTGCCGCCTTCGGCCATTTCGAAACGACCTTTACGCGTGGCCACCGCACCGGTAAAAGCACCTTTTTCATGGCCGAACAATTCACTTTCGAGTAAGTCAGCGGGAATAGCGCCGCAATTTACCGGCACAAAGGCGCATTTGGCGCGTTCAGAATTTTGGTGCAAGGCACGCGCAACCACTTCCTTGCCGCTGCCCGATTCGCCCTGAATCAGGACGACCGTATTGTGATTGGCTACCTGGCTAATGAGACGACGAACTTGTGAGATGGCCGGTGAATTACCCAGTGGCGAAAGCACTGTCGGTAATGGACTCTGACGTGTATCAACTGCACCTAATCCCATCACGTTCACCCTGCGAGCTGCTGCTCGTCTCTGCGTCTATGCATCGAATGTCGATTATTTGACGGCAGAGTTCAGTGAGGAATTGGCAACTACTTGTGGGATTCAGGGGTGTAAATGTTTCGTTGTGTTGCGCCCACAGCCGTTAACGCTTAATCGCGTAATTAACGTGATGAGCGGTGCTCAGCAACCTGGCGTCTATGTTGACGGAAGAGAAATTTCTCCAAGGCATTTTTCATCGATAGTGGTAATTCTGACAGTAGCGCCACTCCTGCAGACTCGACCCGTGCCGGTAAGCGCAAAGGTGCCGCCACAAGCGGATGCACATAAATCTCAATGATGCCGGAGGTGCCCGGCTCGGCAGGCAGCACCTGACCATGCCAGAGAAATTGGCGCGCGGTCAGCCGGACCGAAGCCAGTGGCGGCACTAAGGCATATTTATCCAGCAAGCGGGTGACTAAGCTGGTTAAGAGATCCAGTTTGGCTTCAATACGAAACATGTCCTGATGCAGCAGGCCACTCTCATCGCCGTCATGAGCCTGAGGCTGATCAATCACCGCAATGGCATTCAGCAACATCAGGTTGCCCTCATGCATGGCACTGAACTCGTGGTCGGTAAAGCCTGCGGGCATGGCAGCCCAAGCCACAGGCAGAACACCTTCTAGGCAAATGGTGTCGGCCAGATCGGTGGCCACCGGCGTCACAGGGTTTGTTTCAATGACATCCATGGAGCGACTCCTAAGTAGGCTGGGCCTCAACGTTACAGACCTTGATGACGTAAATACACTTGCGCCACCGCACCCGCCATATAGTTGTTACTCGCCTCTTGACGAATAATGGCTTGCTGATCGGCTGCAAGCACGGCGACTTCGGCATCCAGATTGAGCATGACACGAATGCCATCGGCCAATGATTTTTTATCGATGAGCTCGGGGTGTGACTGGAAATAATGTTCTAACAAGGGGCGACGCTGCTGCTGAATGCTGAGGGCCGCAGTCCAATCACCTCGCTTAGCGCTCTCGAGCAAATCATGGGTCATGGCTAACAGGGCATTCCAAGTCAGGCGTTGCTCTGAAGCTGGGCGTGGAAAATGAATGATATCGGCCGGTTTCATTATCGTGCTCCCATGGCAACGCGACTGTCAGCACCTGTCATGGCCGCTACAGGCACCCCATGACGATACCCTTCGGGAATGGCATCCCAAGCCGATTTGATTTCTCGCAGTAAGCCCGCGGACTCCGCCAACAATGCCAAGTCACTCTCTAAATTGGCGCGCAATAGGCATCGGCAAATATAGTCATAGAGTTGGTCTAGCTGTTGCGTCAGCGGATGCTGAACAGAGCGATCCAAGCTCATGCGTAATCCCTCCACAATTCCAATGGCACGCCCAATGTCGTGGCCTTTGGCCGCAATGTCGCGACGCTCAATATGGCCCTGCGCTTTCGCGATACGGTCCAAAGCGCCGTCAAACAGCATTTGAATTAATCGATGTGGGCTGGCCGCTTCCACGTTGGCATGTCGATTGATATCGGCATAAGCCTTAGCGCCAAATGCATTTGAAGACTTCATGATAATTCCCCTTGCCAGCCCGTTATACCTGTTAGCTTTATCGGCGCTGGCAAAGAAAACTTGACGATCATGGCGATAATTTTGCGAGTTGTTGCGTTAAAAATGAGCTGGTATTGGCAAAGCCGGATAACAACGAATCTAATTCCGTGAATTGCTTACGGTAACGTGACTCCACTGCCGTCATACGTAATTCCAAAGCCTGCTTTTGTGCCGCCAGTGACTTAGCTTCACCGCGTAAACTGTTGCTACGACTTTCAATCACACCGGTACTACTCGAGTAGCCATCCATCGTTTGTGCGAAACGCGCCGCCAAACCATTCGTGCCACTAAATAGCGCGGAGACATCACTCATGCGGGTCGTTAACACGGCGTCCATTCGTGTGGCATTCACGGTGAGCAGCCCGTTTTTGGCCTGACTGCTAATGCCTAACTCGGCGAGACTATCGAGGTCTAAGGCTGCGCCAGCTAAGGCGTTATTAATTTCATTTTTTAAGGTGCTGGCGAGACGCTGAGTGACGGCATCTCCCTGTAACTGACCGGCTACCTGGGTCGTTGGGTTATATGCCGTTAAGCTATTAATCTGAGTCTGCAATTTGTTATAGCCCGCGACAAATTGGTCAATCGCGCTACGGGTGCTGGATTTATCCGCATTCACCGTGAGCACAACATTCTCTCCCGGAGATGCTTTCGCCACGACCAAAGTAACCCCTTCAACTGCCTGGCTAAACGTATTCGTTGGTGAGGTAATGTTGAATCCATCCAAGATGATGCTGGCATCCGCAGCGGGCGCCTTCACCGTCATGGGGTTACTGCCAGCACTGGGGTTGTAGTTGAGTAAGCTCAGGTCGCCAGTATCGCCGGGTGGCGTGACACCAGGAATAAACACCAGTGGTGGCGGTGTAGTGACCGCATTTAGGGTAATACCTTGTGCGCTGCCACTACCTGCGGCGGTTAAAACCAAATGGCTTCCTGTACTGGCAGTTACTATCGTGGCGCGAATGCCAGGATTCCCCGATGCGGTATTTATGGCATCGCGAATACTGCTTAATGAGTCATTACCTGCCGTGATATTGACGCTGAAGTTACTCGTCCCGGCACTAATATCTAATCGCCCTGTGCCGACGGCACTTGAGGAACTGAGAAAGGCACCCGAAGCGAGTTTTTGCGTGCTCGCCAGACTTTCAACAGACAGGTTATAAGTGCCCGGCGTTGCCTGAGGGCTAGCACTAGCCTTCACTAAGCTCTCGTTACTCACTTGTGCCGTTCTTGCTTTAAACACGGCTTCACTTTGCAACTTTTTCAGGGTGTCTTGAAACTCGGCCACCGTGGCACGCAACCCACCATACGCGGAGAGTCGAGACTGCACTTTACTTTCGCGTGCCGTAATTCGATTCGCCGTTGGCGCACGTTCTGCCTGCACCAATTGCGTCACCAAACTATTCACGTCTAAGCCGGAGCCTAGGCCATTCGTGGTTAACCCTGGCATAGCACTACCCTCGTTCGTTAAACCTCACACTAGGCCCGATCATTTAACAAGCCCGATGTTGAATCCGCTAATTCTTGCGCCAACTTGAGCCAACTTTCAGTCGGCATTTGGCGAATGATGTCGCCCGAGTCGGTATCGATAACGCGCATGACCGTGGTGCCACTGCCTTCATCAATCGAGAAGGCCAAGTGTTGTTGATGTTGCTGCAATAGCTCGGTCAATCCCTGTAACTCTGTGACGTTGGGACTGGTCGGGTTATCTCGCTTCAACGCACCCGCCGGCGCGGCAGTTGGCATATCTAAATTACGAAGATTAGCCACCACGCTTAACTGCGGTGCTTTTTGCTGAGGCAGCGCGTTGGGGATGGCACTCAAAGCATTAAGATTATTCATGATGACCTCGACACATCACCAACGCCAACAGGGAATGAGCTTTACGCTCACTCCCTGCCAGCTAGGAATGGATGGAGTGAGCCTAAGCTCACTCCACTTGCTGTGCTTAACGCAGCAGACCCAACACGCCCTGAGGCAAGGAGTTAGCCTGCGACAGCATCGCGGTACCTGCCTGCTGAAGGATCTGACCCTTAGACAGGTTGGCCGTTTCTGCCGCAAAGTCCGCATCCACAATTCGACCACGCGATGCCGACAGGTTTTCCGACGTGGTCTGCAGGTTGGCAATGGTGGACGAGAAGCGGTTTTGGATGGCACCCAAGTTACCGCGCGAGGTGTTCACCGACTTCAAGGCTGCGTCCATCATGGCAATCGTGTCTTGTGCGCCTGTGAAGCTGGACACGTTGACCGAGTTCACACCCACGGCTGGAGTCGACGTACCCACTGAGCCGGCAGCAAAGCCTGCGATGGCCACCGTACCACTTGCACCCCCCACGGTGACTGCAGCAGAGCTGGTCAATGTCACCTGACCGGAGGTCGCGTCATACGATGCACCGACACCCGTTGTGGACGAAACACGGTTGATCGCTTCCGTGATTTGGCCTGCACGCTCTTGCGAGTTGCCTGCCGCAGCAATGGCACCTACATCGGTACCGTTGATGGTCAGACCACCGGCTGGAATAGCGGTAGCGAAGCTGGTAATTGCCGATGCCGACACTGAGGCACTGAAACGGTTAATAGTGCCGCCAAGTGTTGCCACCTGTGTATTGGCAATGCTGGCGATGGTGATGGTTTCACCGGCATTAGCACCCACTTGGAAGGCGACACCCGAGAACGAACCATCTAGCAACTTGGTGCCGTTGAAGTTGGTTTGTTCGGAAACACGCTGAATTTCCGATTTCAACTGCGAAACCTCTGCGTTCAGTGCATCGCGGTCAGCTTGGGTATTGGTGCCGTTAGAGGCTTGCACCGCCAATTCACGAATACGCTGCAGGTTGCTACCCACTTCGGTCAGCGCGCCTTCTGCGGTCTGCACCAGCGAGATACCGTCGTTGGCATTACGCGCTGCTTGGTTGAGGCCACGGATCTGGCTGCTGAAACGCTCGCTGATGGCGAGACCAGCCGAGTCATCCTTAGCGCTATTGATACGCAGGCCGGTCGACAGGCGCTGCAGGGAAGTTGCTAGACCTTCCTGTGACTTGGCGACATTGCGCTGAGCATTCAGGGAGGCCACGTTGGTGTTGATGGACAGAGCCATGATGTTTCTCCGAAGGTCTTTATTGACTAGGCGGTAGCGGTCTCTGCCGGAGTGGCTTCATCTCGCTAACACCCTGTTTATCGTTAGCCCCGTGTACTTCTTTAGGGGCTTTAACACGGTCTCAACAAATCACTGCAAACGCTGACACGGAGCCTCCCGGCGTGCCGTTTGGTTACAAATAATTGAACAAAGACAAGCCCTGCACTTTCGTAAACACCTGCTGGGCGGCTTGAATGCCGGTGAGCTGTTGGTTTAATCGCGCAATCGCATCGGCGTAATCCACGTCCTGCAATGACGACAAGGTCGTCTGTAACTGCAGGCTTGATTCCGCACGAATATTGGTTTGAACATCGAGCTGATTCAGGCGCGTACCAATACCCGTACGCACATCAGAAAGATGCCCGATATGACTGTCTAGGCGACTCAGTCCATCAGACATGAGGGAAGCAAACTGAGTTTGCGTGAGCGAGCCCGTCGGCACAGGAAAGGTGCTATCCGACACGATCGGCTTACGTAGGCCCTCGGCTAATGCTTGCACATCCGCTAAGACATCACGGCGGCCACTGCCTGTACCCTGCTGATATACCGCGAGGGCGGGATCCACATCGGCCAGCGTCGCTGATGGGCCAATATCGACCTGACGCTGGCCATTTGCTGATGGCGTAAAGTCTGCAGGATTCAAGCTGACATCTACCACCACTTCGCCCGCGACTAAGGTGGCCGGCACCAGCTGACCACTGCCATCTAATAAACCAGGCACACGCAAGCCTGCCGCATTTTCGAGTACAGGAAAGGCTTTACCGGCGAAGCTTATATAGGGTGGCTTGTCTTCACCAAAGCCGCCAAAGAGATATTTGCCCGTGCCGTCTTTCATGTTCACTTGTTGAAGCAAGGCATCACGTAATTGCTCAACCTCTGCGGCAATGGCGCCACGGGTGTCATTACTTTGCGTGCCGTTATTGGCCTGCACGCTTAGCTCGCGCACGCGTTGCAGCACATCGAGGCTACCGCCCACCGCCGTTTCTTGCAGGCGCAGACGGTTCTCGCTTTGAACACCGTTGCGCTCGTATTGAGCCAGTTTTTCCACTGCACGAGTCACATCCACGGCACGCGTAGCGGCCACCGGATCATCAGAGGGTTTTAAAAGTCGCTTACCCGACGCTAATTGCTGCTGCGTTTTTGCCGCAGCCGCTTGCTGTTCCAGCAAGCTACTCATGCTTTGGCGAAACCACTGTGAGGAGGCAATACGCATGATGAATCTCCCTTAGCGCCTGAAGGTGTCGATCATGGTTTGAAAGACGGAGTTCGCCACCGAGGCCACTTGAGCTGCCGCTTGGTAGGCCTGCTGAAAGCGCATGAGGTTGGCGGCCTCCTCATCTAGGTTCACACCAGAGATGGAGTCGCGGCGCGACATCGACTGTTCGAGTAAAAGGCTTTGTGAGGCCATACTGACCTCACTGGAACGCACGGTAGAGGCCACATTGCTGATCAGGCTTTGCATGCCATCGGCGATGCTGGTTGTGCCCCCGAAAAAGACGCGTTGGTTTTCCGCTGCTGCCATCAGCAAGGCATTGCGATTGTCGCCCACACCAAATGTGCCGGAGGCACTTGCTGCTGCGACCTGACTCGATGCCGTTAGGTTGAGTCGCAGACCAGCCGCCACACCGCCCGTGGGCTTAATGAGAAAGGTGTCGCCGGCGATTGCTGTGCCAATGAGACTAATATTCAGGCCCACTGCAGCCGCACTCACGGGCGTGTTGCCGGGCTGGGTAAAGAGGTTAAATCCGCCCGCACCATCGGCAACCACACTGTAATTGTCGCCGGTCAGTTGGCTCACCTGGGAGATACTAGCGGTGACGGAAGCCGAGCCCGCATTCAAACCACTGTTTTGCACAACCACGGGTGGTACGGTAAAAAATGCCTGACCCATGGCGCCACTCAAGTCACGCCCGCCTTGTTGAATGGTGTTGATTTGACTAGCCAAACCCAACGCCAGCAAGCCCACCTGACTGCGCACTGGCGCCAGCACTTCCTCTCGAAAGGCAATGAGACCGCCCAAGCTCCCACCTTCAAGTGCGTCGGTAATAACACCGCCGCTGGGCAGCGTCACATCAGGGCGGCTGGGGTCAAAGCGATTTGCGGACACGGTCAACATTTGCGGAATATTGGACAACACCAGCGACTGGCCATTACCAATAAACACATTGAGCGCGCCATCCGATTGGCTAACGGTGCTGACCTTGACCAACTTATTCAGTCCGATTAAGGCTTGATCGCGTGCATCCAAGAGATCGTTAGGCGGCATGCCGGGGTTAGCCCCCGTGGCCTCACTAATGGCTTTGTTTAAATCGGAGATACGTTTAGCAAAGCCATTAATTTCATCTACCGAGCTTCGCAAGCGTTGGTTCACTTCCAAATCGACGCGTTCAAGTTGGCTATCAATGTCGCGAACGCGGGCGGTAACGGCCTCACCTTCGCCCAGCAAAACACGGCGAGCGGCCAAGGACGAAGGATCTGTTGCAACATCCTGTACGGCATTAAAAAAACGCGACATGGCGGCATTGATGCCGGTGGTTGGGTCAGACACCACGGACTCAACACGCGTGGCTAAGCCGGAAAAGGTTTCTTCTCGGGCAAGGCCAGCGGTATTGCTTCGCACCTGATCGATAACAAACGAGTCAAAGACACGACGCAGGGAAGACACTTGAACGCCTGAGCCAATGGCACCCGATCCCGCTTGATTGACCACTCGCGTGCTCATGTCAACGCGCTGGCGGCTATAGCCCTCGGTGTTGGCATTGGCAATGTTATGACTGGTCGTGGACAACGCCCGTTGATACGTGGTGAGCGCGGAAAGCGCGGTACCCATCATGTCTGCCATTGACCACCTCTGCGCATCAAAGCCACCTGACGGTTTCTTGACGCTTTACTGTTCGACGGGCCCTGTCGTGGTCGGCGTATTCACGGCGGCTTGACGCAGGGACAACTGCAACGCCAGTGTTTGTGCGCTTTGCGGCGCGGGCGTGAGTTGCTTCACCATAACTTTTGCAAGGCCTATGCCACCTTGCTCAGCAAGGTTTACCGAGAGTTGGTTATCGAACATATCCCGATAGGTTTTGCCTGCTTCGTCACTAAACAAGCCGCTTTCCGGTACGGCTGCGCGCATGCTTTTCAACATCATTTGCAGGTAGACCGATTCAAACTGTTTGGCGACCGGCAGCAAGGCTTTGGCTGGGTCAGCATTGGCCTCACGCTTAAGGCCCTGTAAGGCCTGCGGGTCATGAAACAGAACTGCAGGTGTTGAGTTAGAAATCGCCATGATTAGATCGCCAAGGTCAAATCACGATCAGCTCAGCGCGTAGGGCGCCGGCCTGACTGAGCGCTTCTAAAATGGCGACCAAGTCCGAAGGTGATGCGCCCACGGCATTGATGGCTCGCACCACATCATCCAGCGTGTTGCCTGTGTCGAGCTTGAACATGCGAGGGGTGGCTTGCTCAACGGCAATCTCGGACCGGGGCACGACCGTAGTCTCGCCTTTGGAGAAGGGCCCGGGCTGACTGACTTCCGGCTTTTCACTGATCGTGACGGTGAGCGAGCCATGGGTAACGGCGGCTGGCAAGGTTCTTACCGTGCCGCCAATGACAATGGTGCCTGTGCGTGAGTTCACGACGACTTTGGCGGAGGCCTCGGCCGGCTTCACTTGCAGGTTTTCTAGCAAAGAAAGAAACGTGATTTGTTTGTCGCTATCTACTGGCCCCGTAACGGCTATGGAGGTGGCATCTACTGCCCTTGCCACGCCGTCACCAAACTGACCATTAATAGCCTCCACCAGCCGATGCGCAGTGGTGAAGTCTGAGCTTTTTAAATTGAGTTGGATAACACCATTATGAGCAATTTGACCCGGCGCTTGTCGCTCCACTGTCGCACCATTTGGAATGCGCCCAGCGCTGGGCACATTCACGGTAATCCGCGACCCATCCTGACCCGAGGCCGCTAAGCCACCGACCAGCAAGCTACCCTGAGCCATGGCATAGACTTGACCATCAGCCCCGGTAAGCGGGGCCATGAGCAGGCTGCCGCCACGCAAGCTACCAGCGTTACCAATAGAAGACACGGTGACATCAATGCTTTGGCCTGGCTTGGCAAACGCGGGCAACATGGCGTGAACCGTCACAGCCGCCACGTTCTTTAACTGCGGATTGACGTTATCAGGCACCTTGATGCCAAAGCGCGCCAACATGTTGCGAATGCTTTGAATCGTAAATGGCGCCTGACTGGTTTGATCGCCTGTACCCGGCAAACCCACTACGAGGCCATAACCGACGAGTTGGTTTTCACGCACGCCGGTAATCGACACCAAATCTTTGATACGTTCCGCCTGCGCCATGAGCGGGCTTAGGGTCAGCACGGTGGCCCAGAGCAAATGCTTAAAGAGTGTCATGGTGAAGTCCTCACAATGGCGCTAAAACAGATTGGAATAACCGACCTAGCCAGCCCATGGCATTGGCATCATTGAGCATGCCTTTGCCGCTATAGGTGATGCGTGCATCGGCCACTTTCCACGACGGCACACTGTTATCCGGCCCCACATCAACAGGTCGGATCGTCCCGGCAACGCGAATAAACTCTTCGCCCTGATTAAGCGTGACCCATTTTTCACCCTGAACACGCAGATTGCCGTTGGCCAATACTTCGGCCACGGTCACGGTAATGCTGCCGCTGAGTCGATTGCTTTGACTGCTGGCGCCCTGGCCTTTGAAGTCCTGATTTGAACTGATCGAGGTGTCGAGTAAGTCACGACCTTTGAAGGTGACGGGTCCGCCCAGCAGGTTGCCGGTTGGAATAGCCACACTGCTTTCCTTCGCTGTGGTCGTGGTGGATTGCTTGCTGGCATCCGTCTTCTCCACCAAGTTAATCGTGACAATATCGCCGACTTGATTGGCGCGATGATCCACAAACAAATTGGCGCCCCGCCCGGCTTGAAAAATCGCACCCGGCGTGGCCGCCGCGGGATTCACTAAAACCGGAGGCGTGGCCTGCCAAGCCTTATCACCGGGCTTGATGAGTGCATTATGCTGACAAGCCAATAACGTCATGCTTAGGCACAGCACCAGCCCGCGAAGCACGCTAAAACTTGGCATGGTCAGCTCCCGCCCTTACACATTGTTATTCAGGTACTGCAGCATTTGATCGCTGGCAGAAATGGCTTTCGAATTCATTTCGTACGCACGCTGGGTCTCAATCATATTCACCAGCTCTTCCACCACATTCACATTCGAACCTTCCAGCGCACCCTGCGCCAAGGTACCGATGCCATTAAGTCCTGGCGTACCGGTTTGCGGCGTGCCACTGGCAGCCGTTTCTACGTAGAGGTTTTCACCCTTTGGCATGAGACCCGCCGCGTTCACAAAATCGGTGAGCTGCAAGCTGCCGATCTGCGCGGGTGTGGCCTGTCCCGGTAGCTGTGCGGTCACCGTGCCATCGCTACCAATCGTGATGGACTGCGTGCCTTGGGGAATGGTGATGCCGGGCTCAACAATATTGCCGCTGGCGGTCACCAACTGACCCTGGCTATCCACTTCGAAGTTTCCGTCGCGGGTATACGCAGCGGTGCCATCAGCCTGACGCACTTGGAAAAAGCCGCGGCCATCAATGGCTACATCCAGGCTATTGCCCGTTTGCGACACCGTGCCTTGGGCATGAATTTTCTCTGTCGCCACAACGCGCACACCGGTACCCAAATGTAGGCCCGTGGGCAGACGCGTCTGTTGTGTTTCTTGGCCACCGGCCTGGCGAACGTTCTGGTAGAGCAAATCTTCGAAGACCGCACGATCTTTCTTAAAGCCTGTGGTGTTGGCGTTAGCCAAGTTATGGCTGACCACCTGCATACGGGTTTGCTGGGCATCGAGGCCGGTCTTGGCGACCCAAAGTGCTGCGTTCATAGTGACATCCTCAGAGTTATTCCAGACGCATTAAGCGCGTGCCGGTATCGGCCATATCTTTTGCGGTTTGCATCATCTTCACTTGCATCTCGTAGGAGCGAGACAGGCTAATCATGTTCACCATGGCATCAACCGTATTCACGTTGGAGCCTTCCAAGCTGCCGGACTGCAGACCAATGGCTGCCGACACTTCACCCGGCTTATCGTCTTGTTGGCGCATTAAGCCGTCGTTGCCTTTGATGACCTGCGATTGATCAAGGGTGACTAACTTGATGCGATCCACCACGGCGAGCGTGTCCGCCCCCTGCCCCAATGGAATCACCGATACAGAACCATCACGGCCAATGGTGAGGCTGCTGTGAGGCGGAATAGAGACGGGGCCGTTTTCACCTAAAACCGGCTGCCCGGCACCGTTTAGCAGCTGCCCCGTCACCGTTATTTGTAAGTCCCCGCGACGGCTATACGCCTCTTTTCCTTGGCCATCCTGCACGGCCAGCCAGCCCTCACCCGTGATCGCGACATCTAACTCGCGACCGGTCTGCTGAATGGGGCCCGCTTGCAATTGGCTGGCACGCTCACCGGCCACGGCATTCACGCGAGTGGCTAAGCCAGGGCCTGTCACCGCCTCTGCCATCAGCTGATGAAAGTCGGCGCGAAAACCGGAGGTACTGGCATTGGCTAAATTGTTGGCGTTAGTGGCTTGCGCTAACTGCATGGCGCGCGCACCGGTCATACCGACATAAAGCATATGGTCCATGGTTCTACCCTCCTGCTACGGCCGCCTCATCAACGCATGTTGATGATGGTTTGCGTGACCTGGTCGGCGGTGGAAATCATCTGGGCATTGGCTTGGAAGTTGCGTTGAGCCGTGATCATTTCTACCAGCTGCTCGGTTAAGTCCACGTTTGACGACTCCAAGGCACCGGCCTGCAACAGACCAAAGTTAGAGCTTCCGCCTTGGCCTAAGCGCGGGCCACCCGACGTGAACGTCTCTGCCCACGAGGTTTCACCGAGCTGCTGCAAACCATTCGGATTAGAGAAAATGGCCAAGGCCACCTGGCCCAGCAACTTCAGCTGACCATTGGTGAATCGGGCCGATACCACGCCGGTTTTATCCACTTCCACGCCCGTCATACGCCCCGTGGTGTAGCCGTCTTGGAACAGGCTATTCACACCAAACCCTTGGCCATACTGAGTGGAGCCGTTGTAATTGAAATCCAATGCCAAATCGGCAGAGCCGGTACCGAGTTGAGCTCCCGTCACCGTTACCGTGGGTAATGCCCCACCGGCAGGGGTCGCCAATTTGCCTGTGGCGGAGTCAAAGGTGAGCTGCTGGGGTGAGCCGCGCTCAGTGCCATCCACAAACAGACGCTGTGTCCAGGTGTTGGCAGCGGGCTCTTTGATGAAATAGATCGTGCTGGTGTGTGGCGTACCCAGCGAGTCATATACCGTCATAGAGGTAGCATGGTTATAGGTGCTGGGGTTTGCACTGCTGAAGACGCCCGCAGGTTGAGGCGCGTTAGCGGGCAAGTTCACACCCACTTCAATTTCATTGGTGGCCTTGGGGGGGCTTTCAGTGGTGAGCAAACGCACATCACTGAGGGCACCCGTAGCGAATTCTCCGGTTTCAGAGACCGGGAATACTTGTAGACGCTGCAAGTCGTTATTCACCACATAGCCTTCGCGATCCACGCTAAAAGCACCTGCTCGTGTATAGACCGTGCCCTCGCGCCCCTTCATAACAAAGAAGCCTTCGCCACTGATGGCCATATCGAGGTTGTTGTTGGTGAAGTCCACATTACCTTGACCAAATTTTTGCTGAATCGAGGCCACCTGCACACCTGCCCCGGTCGCCGTGGCCGACAGATCATTACTGGCGGTAGCAAACACATCCGAAAACAACGCGCGCGAGGACTTAAAGCCGGCCGTGTTGACGTTGGCAATGTTGTGGGCAGTGACATCTAAGTGGGTGGCTGCTGAGTTCAAGCCACTGAGTGCGATACGAAAGCTCATGGTATTTCTCCGAAATTGGACGGTATGTGGGCTTAGCCCACTTCTTTCACATCAGATAATTTAAGTGTGCCGAGGCCTTGAACTTGCAACTGAGGGCCTTGCCCCCCGGTCGGTAGGCTCACGCCCGTAACGGGTGCTCGCATCTGCATTTCAATGGCCAAACGCTGACCATTGGTCATGGCAGTGGCTTGAATCTTGTAGTCTCCAGCCGCCACGGTTGCGCCGCTGTCATCTTTGCCATCCCAAGCAAACTGCAAGGGTCCTGCAGCTTGTGCGCCAGATTGCATACGACGCACGACCTCTCCAGCCGCGTTACGGATTTCGATGTCTACCTGCTGCGCGGGCTTGGCTAACTCAATTTGGCCCATAACACTGGGCGCTGCAGCACTCAGGCTGAAGGTGTCCTTACTGACCAAGACGTCACGTCCTAGCAAGTTCGAGGCGCTAAGCACTTGTGAGCTACGCAATGAGTCCACCACGTCCACCAACGAGTTTTTCATTTCACTAATGCCCGTCACGCTGCTGAGCTGAGCCATTTGCGCGATGAACTGAGTGTTATCAGTGGGCTTGAACGGGTCCTGCGACTTCAGCTGCTGCAACATGAGCTGCATAAAATCTTCTTGATTCAGCGCGCCTAAATCCTTTTTACGGGCAGGTGCAGTGGGTGTAGCCGACACACCAGAAGCAGCGCTGGAGCTATTACCGAGATAGGTTGCAATATCCATGACCTCAACTCCTGCTTATTGGCCGAGCTGCAAGGTGCGCAGCATCAAGGTTTTAGTGGTATTAAAAATTTCGGCATTACTTTGATAACTGCGTGAGGCCGAGATCATGTTGGCCATCTCTTCCACCTCATTGACGTTAGAGGCGTAGACATAGCCGTCGGCATCGGCCATCGGGTTACCCGGCTCATAGCGCTTGGGAACGGGCGCCTGGCTTTCCACAATTTCCGGCACATTGACGCCCCCGACAGGATTACCTGCAGGACTAGCCGACAATGCATTGGAGGTCTCCATGACCGTGGCAAATACCGTCTGCTTTGCACGGTATGCCCCTTGCTCGGTGGAGCTGACCGTATTGGCATTAGCCAAATTACTGGCCGTGGTGTTAAGCCGCAGCATCTGAGCATTCATGGCAGAACCGGCAATGTCTAAAATACTGGCCATGATTAGCGACCTCCCGTAATGACATTTTTCAGACTGGAAAATTTGCTACCGAGGAACTGCAGCGAGGCCTGATACCGCAACGCGTTATCGGCATAGGCCGATTGCTCGATATGCATCTCAACCGTATTGCCATCCAGGCTGGGTTGGTGAGGTGTGCGGTACTGAAGCTGAGCCCCCAGTGGAGATAATTGGCTCTGGCCATCTACACCGATATGGCCACTGTGTGTGGCCTGCAGTGTCACGAACTGAGTCCCAGCCCTAGGACGAGCACGCTCCATCGCGGCAGCGAAATCAATATCTCTGGCCTTATAGTTAGGCGTGTCGGCGTTAGCGATATTGGTCGCCAAAATTTCATTACGCTGGGCCCTCAACATAAGGGCCTGCTCATGAATGCCTAATGCTTTATCGAATGTGATGGCCATAATCTGGTCCGCCTAAAGTTTCTCGATGCGCTGCCGATAACATCGTCGTAAGCGATCAAAGCAAGGCATGTGCCAGTTTTATTTAGCTAAATATTTCAATTGCTTACCTAAATTTTGACCTGGATTTTTGCGTGCAATGACAAGGCTTTGTCGGGACTGCCAGATTTCTGGCGGGGAGATGGCACAGGCTTTGCGTAGTGTCTGGTATCGCCTAATAGGCTGTCGGAAATCTGACGCTATGCATCACGCTCCTTGGACATATCGCGCAGGAATAGCACTAGCCCTGACGGCATTTTTGCCTGGCCAAAACGTGAGTGCCGCGTCTGCTTCTATGCAAAACGTGGCCGCACTGCGCCTACAAGCAGAACAATGGCTATTGGCGCAAATGGCTCATTCAGGTGAAGAGCCCGCGATGGTGCGCGCCGGCGAACTCGACCCCAGAGTTAAACTCGCCGCCTGTACACAACCCTTAAGTTTCACAATTGCGCCGGGCCAGAACTCCCAGCAGAAAGTTCATGTTGCTGTGTCATGCAATGACAAACCGGGCTGGCGCTTATTTCTACCGATGAGCCTGAGTCGTCAACAGTGGGTCTGGGTTGCTAATCGAACCATCATGGCGGCAACACCCTTCAATGCCGCACATTGGCAACGGCAGCGCCGAGATGTTGCCAGCCTGCCCTGCGCCGCCTTTGATAAAGACACACTCACGGCCTACGAAGCGAAAATGACCTTGGCCTCGGGAACGGTACTGTGTGAAAGCGTCTTGCGCGCGAAAACAATCGTGGAGCGCGGTCGATCGCTTACCCTCACGGCCGATCAGGGCAGCATCCAAATTCGGGCCGTCGTTGAGGCGTTGGACAACGGCGGCATAGGCCAACGCATTCGGGTGAGGAACAACAGTACCGGACGGATCATTGATGCCGTGATTGTCAGTGCCTCCGATGTGGAATTGGTACGCGCCAATTAGCCCTGAATACTGGAAATATTTTCTAAAGTTTGCCGGATACGTGCCGATATCACTCCATAGCATCTTGTTTTAAGGAGTTTCAGCCATGCTGAACAAAGTGGATGGTGCGTCGTCGAATGTCATTCGCCGCATTGAGTCGCGCAGCAGTGAGTCCCCGTCACTGTTTAAGGCTGAAACGAGCACCTCGTCGAACGCAAATAAAGACGTATTACCCACGCTGACGGAGCGCGCACAGAGCCTAGCTAAAGCGAGCCCAGACGTGGATATGTCACGCGTACGTGACATTAAAGATGCCATTTCACGCGGTGAATTTACGATTGATGCAAAGGCCGTTGCGCGTGCCTTTATCGCGATGGAAAGTGCCTAGTTTGAATCACTCGCTACCGGAGTCAGAACATGTCGCCCGTTGATCTCATGATTCTCAAGGCCATTAGCCCCATTCAAAACCTCGTCGCACAATTCAAAGCGTGTTTAGAGCAGGAGACGTCCGTGCTAGCGCATTGGCCTCCACAAGGCTTATGGCCAATTCAAGAAGAGAAAGTCCGCTTAGTTCGCGATTTAGAAGTGGCTCACGCGCAACTCACTAGCGTCATTCAAGCGCAAGGCAAAGACTTGAACAGCCCCGCGACCTTGGGAACTGAACTGATGCCGGTTTGGCAATCCTTGCGAGCAGAGCTCGCTGCCTGTCAGCAACTGAATGCCACGCATGAGCAATGCTTAGCGAAGCAACAACTGGCACTAAAGCAGTCACTGGAGCTGTTGATCTTAAAAATTGATCAGGATGTGACCTACGGGCGCCAGGGTAGCTGTCAGGGTGGCCGCCGATTGGGGACGATTGGTCATGCATAAGCCGCTAACTTAAGGGCTAGACAGGTTTGCCGTGTACCAGCACCACTAAACGAGCCTCAGACTGTGACAAGCCGCACTCAGCCATCAACTGTTCCGCACTGGCACCCGATGAGGCCAAACTAATCGCTTGGTCAAAGGTAGATAAGCGCTGTGAGTCATCCACGGGTAGTGGCTCTGGAGCCGCTTCATTACTCGCGCCATTCTCCAGCTGCAGTAGCCGTTCGCCCTGCAATAAAAAAGCCGATGCTTGCGCTTTCATTTGACTCGTTAAGAGCTCAACAACCTGCTGCTGCTGACTGAGTTGCTGACATAACGCCGCCGTCTCTGTCTGCTGTTTGGCTAAGGCTTCACTCAAGTCTGCGATTAGACCTAGCGCCATATCCGAGGCACTGGGCGACATCTCAGGTTTATTCAGAGGCTCGGGGTCATCAGCCACAAGAACCTCCGGCTTAAGCGTCGACATCGTGGGCGCCAGCGGCACACCGTAGAGTTGCTGCAAACGCTCAGGATGCATTTGCACCACTTCGGGCTCGGCCTGTTCTTTAAGCATTGACTCTCGTGCGGGTGTATCGCTTAGATCCGATGATTGCTGTGGACTAGCACGGCGCCAGGCAGACCATATCGGCACAATGGCTAAGAACAATGAAACGCAGCCTAACCCTACCGCTAAAGCAGTTGTCAGCTCAGCGCCCAATTGCTGCTCTAGCCAGTGATTTAAACCGACTAGCGATTCACTCATATTATCGGCGAATGAACTCGCGCTGAGTTCCAGAGACTCAATCAACGAGACTTCAGGAGGACTTGCTTTCATGTTTTGCATCCTCAACAGGCGCCGCAGCGGGAGAGCCTGCCGCTGGTTTTAGGCCCGAAGCCGGCGTGGGAATAATCAGTTGCACACGGCGATTGCGATTGCGCCCTGCCTCGTCGATATTGTCTGCCAATGGACGATACTCGCTCATGCCAATGACTGACATGCGATTCGGGGCCACACCGGACTTCATTAACAAGTGCACAACAGTCGCTGCGCGTGCGGCTGAAAGCTCCCAGTTCGAAGGAAAAACGCTGCTGTTAATGGGCACATTGTCGGTATGGCCTTCGACACGAATCGGGTTAGGAAATCCTTTTAGCACATCCGCCAAGCGTTGCAGAATGTGTTGTGCTTTCATCGACAACTTGGCCTCACCGCTGGTGAAAAGCAAATCAGTTTGAATTTCCACTTCGATGGAATAGGGATTTTGCCGGACCACAATAACTTTAGCTTTTATTAAATCCGCCATCGCTACGTTGAGCTGCTCCGCCATTTCCTTGGATGACAAGTTGTCATTCGGATTTTCGGTCATGGCGCCGCCCTCTTCGATGCGCTCACTTTCGACCAGGTTTACGTCCAACTCACGCCCTTTAGATAGCACCGGAATAGAGCCTATCTGTACCGGCACAGCCGTTCTAGGCACACCTTTAAATGCCTCCGAAAGAGACGCAGAAGCCGCACGAAACTTACCTTCATTCACGGAAGAGATAGCATACATCACCACAAATAAGGCGAGCAGCAAGGTCACCAAATCGCCATAAGGAATCGCCCAGGCTTCATGGTTCATATGCTCTTCATGCTTATGTTTGCGTGACATGGTTATTCCTTCGCCTTGGCTTTCGCCTCAGGTTTGGCATGCCCCACAAAATAGCCTTGTAAGCGCGTTTCAATATTGCGGGGGTTATCACCCTGCGCAATCAGCACCAGTCCCTCAATCATCATGGTGCGCATTTTTGCCTGCTCTTTAACGTGGTATTTCAATTTGTTGCCAAAGGGCAGGAAGAACAAATTGGCCGAGGCGATGCCATAGATCGTGGCGGTAAATGCTGCAGCAATACCAGCCCCTAACTTACTGGGATCAGCCAGGTTCGCCATCACCGCCATGAGGCCCAACACCGCGCCCACAATCCCCAACGTGGGTGCATAAATGCCCATGGCTTCGTAGACTTTGGCACCGGCTGTATCAAACTCTTCTGATGCCTCAACCTCAATTTCCAGGATATGACGGATGTTTTCCGGCTCTCCGCCATCCACTAAAAGCTGGAGGCCTTTTCGGGTAAAAGGATCCGAAATTTCATCGATTTTTGCTTCCAGCCCCATCAGCCCGTCTTTTCGGGCCACTCGGCTCCATTCCACAATATTGGCGATGGCTTCATCAGGATTAATTTCTGGTGGCTTAAATAGCCACTTACCCATTTTAATGGCCCGCATAATGACGGACTTCGGGGTCTGTGCCATGACCGCTGCGGCAGTCCCAACAATCACAATAACGAAGGCAGCGCCACCTAATAGCCCCTTAACGCCCGCGCCCTTCAAAATACTGCCAAGAACCAGGGCCACAAAGGCCAGAATGACGCCAATGACTGTCATCAAATCCATGGTAAATGCCTCCAGTCATGTTTCATGTAGCTTCGCTCGCCCATTCATTCAGCATTTTTCGCAAACGACTCACAGCCTGGCTGTGTAACTGGCAAACGCGCGATTCGCTCACGCCCATTACCAAGCCAATTTCCTTCATGTTCAGGCTCTGCTCGTAATACAGCGCCATGACCATTTTTTCGCGCTCCGGTAAGCGCGAAATTTCGTCGGCCAATGAGCTTTCAAATCCTTCGTGCATTAACTCATTTAGCGGCCCAGAGAGATCCTGATCGGCCACCAAACCGGACTCCGCGTGTACTTCCAGCAATTGATCCAAGCTGGACATATACAGTGCTTCTCCATCGTTCAACCAGTCGTGATAGGTCTGTAAATCAATGGCTAACTCGCGTGCCACCTCTGCGGCGGTGGCTGAGCGCCCCACACGCTGTTCAACCTTTTGCCTGGCACTACTGATGTCGCGTACGGATTTCGCGACCGAGCGCGGTGCCCAGCCGCCACGACGAAGCTGATCCATCATGGCGCCGCGAATTCGAATGGCGGCATAGGTTTCAAAGCTTGCGCCTTTATCGGCAGAAAAGTGACTCGCCGCCTCCAATAAACCAATCATGCCGGCCTGAATCAGATCATCTAAGTCTTGGCTAGGAGGTAACCGGCCCTTCAAGTGCAAGGCCGTTCGCTTGACGAGAGCCGCGTGTTGCAGCACCAGCTCATCGCGACTGCCGCGTTGGTACTGCTGATACGTTGCGTGAGCGGTTAACATGCAATGCTCACCTCAGGCGCTGGCAACATACGTTCAAAGAAAAATTCGATGTGACCCCGCAAGCTGGAGGTTGAACGCCAACCAGTAGCAGCCGTTGCCAATCGACTAAAGGCCTGCACACATTCGGTGGCAGGGAATAACTCACTGACGGGTTTTTGCCGCGATACGGCTTTCAGGAGAAATTCGTCGCGAGGAATCGCACCTTCTAAGGTGAGCTGGACATCCAGAAAGCGTTCGGTGACGGCACAGAGGCGCTCAAACACCTTTCGCGCTTGGGCATCGCTGCTTACCATATTGCAGACGATTCGGAATTTTTTAACCCCGGCATCGCGGGCTAAGACTTTGATTAAGCCGTAGGCATCTGCCAGCGATGTCGGCTCTTCGGTAATGACCACCAACACATGTTGGCTGGCTCGGCTAAAGGTCACCACGCTATCCGAAATTCCGGCGGCGGTATCCACAACCAAGACATCGTAGTCGTCTTCCAGCGTACTAAACGCCTGCACCAATCGGGCATGTTGGGAGGGGCTCAGGTCAGCCATGCCTCGCATGCCCGAAGCAGCAGGGATTAGCGTCACACCGAATGCCCCCACCATCAGGGTCTCGCGCAACTCACACGTACCCGCCAGAACATGCGACAAGTTTTTAGCCGGCCGCAAGCCCATTAAAATATCGACGTTAGCTAGCCCCAAATCGGCATCCATTAGAAGCACGCGCTTACCTTGCTTGGCTAACTGACAGGACAAATTCACCGAAACATTGGTCTTCCCTACCCCGCCCTTACCACTGGTCACTGCAATTACTTGGACTGGATTCATTGCCGTCGTTCCTTTAGTGACTGAGTTCATGCCGGCACACTGCGTGTGTTCCAACGCCAGCGCGAAACACTCTCGGTTGTGGAAGAGTCCGGCACACGGGTGACAGCGACAGGGGCTGGAAAATCTAAGTCGGCCAAGGTGTGCGTCATCAGGAGGGTTTTGTCTGCAGGCATCCAGGCTTGGGTGGCATCTCGGTTTATGCTCGCCCCTAACCAAGGCAGCGGTGAGCTCAACAGCCAGGAAGCCAGCTCCCCTGGCAGACACAGGCTATCGGCCCATGTCACCACCAGACCGGTCACATCCACGCGGGCAAAGGCGCTCAGGGTTTGTTCTTGAATTTTGCGTTGACGATCTGCAGCCAACACCAACACTCGGTTTTCAACACCTGCAAACGCTAAGGCAGCCGCTAAACTTTCTAATCCGGTGTAATCGTGGTGATCCACGCCAGCGGTATCGATCAAGACCTGGGTATCTCCCGGCAATTCGGCAAGCTGTTCACGCAAGGCCAGTGCATCCACCGCAAAGCTCACCGATGTGCCCAGGGCGCGTCCCAATGCCTGAAGTTGTTCACGAGCACCAAAGCGCTGGTTGTCCATGCTGATGAGATGAAGGTGTCGCCCCTGTCCTTGAGCAATGGCTTGCAAAGCCAGCGTCGCCATCAGCTGCGACTTACCCGCACCTGGCGTTCCCACCAAAGCGATCGCACCTGTCTGCGGCAGTGTTGCAATGTCGAGATCGGATAAGCTGGTTTCTAATGCCAACATCCAGTCATCCACTTGGGCACGCTCGGGTAGCAAGGCGTGTAATCGCTGTTCAAGCAGACCCGAGAAGCCCTGAGCCTGAATTTGTCCAGTCGACGATTTGCTCTCCACGCTCTCTGGCTGGCCTGAGGCTTCGCGAACCGTGATCCGTTTTAAGTGCTTTTCCAACAGGTGGCGCATGGAACCTAGCTCTTCTCTCAAGCTCGCCATGTCGGCCTCTACGGCGGGATTTACCTTGTCAATTTTCTGACGTTGTATCGCTGAGCTGACATTGGCACTAGAAGCCGAGGGCGCCGATAAATCGAGTAATGAAGGTGCATCCAACGCCACCACAAATTCGATGCCTTCCGGCACTTGGTAGCACGTCAAAATACTGGCATCCGGCCCCACTTCCGCGCGGATCTGACGCATGGCTTGCTGACTATCGATGGCACGAAATTTTTTGATTTTCATTACTACTTGCTCCTCTGCGCCTCAGCGCAAACCCCCATCAATTCTGGCTAGCGCGACCTTGTGGGCCGATGCTGGACACCAGGCGCACCTGCTTGTTATCAGGCACTTCGTTGTAAGACAGCACATTTAGTGCGGGGATGCTGCGGCGGATAAATCGCGCCAGCCAAGACCGAATATTGGGTGACACCAGTAGCACGGCGACCTCACCGGCTAGCTCCTGGCGTTGCGTAAACTCCGCCAGACCCTGTTGTAATCGTTCGGCTAAACCCGGTTCTAAACCCACAGCACCTGCTGCCCCTCTAATGCTATTGAGCAAGATCTGTTCCAACTCTGGATCTAAAACAACAACAGGGAACTCTTCATTTAAGCCATTGATTTCCTGAACAATCATGCGGCCCAATGCAACACGAACACCCTCCAGCAACTCGTCAGGATTTTTGCTACGGGGGGCTTGCTCCGCCAAAGATTCGGCGATGAGCCGTAGGCTGCGAATGGACACGCCTTCTCGCAGGAGGTTCTGCAGCACACGCACGACAACACTCAAGGGCAATTGTTTGGGTACTAAGTTGTCGACCAATTTTGGGTCGGTTTCGGCCAGGCGATCCAGCAATTGCTGAACCTCTTCATGGCCAAGCAATTCATGCGCATGCTGACGAATAACCTGACTCAAATGCGTGGCAATGACCGTTCCCGAATCGACCACGGTATAGCCCAGGGTTTGCGCTTGATCTCGTAGCGCGGGCTCAATCCACAAGGCCTCCATTCCAAAGGCCGGGTCACGCGTTGGCATGCCGCGTAAATTGCCATGCACCTGCCCCGGATTAATGGCCATGTCCAATCCGGGTTGAATGTCACCCTGAGCCACCACATCACCCAGCACCAATAGGCGGTAACCCGTGGGCGACATGTCTAAGTTGTCGCGGATATGTACCGACTGCACCAAGAAACCTAAGTCTCGCGAGAGCTTTTTTCGCACACCGGTAATTCGTGCGATGAGCTCGCCACCTTGGTTTCGATCAACCAGTGGAATCAGTCGGTAGCCAACCTCCAGACCCATCACATCATTTTGAGTCACATCCTCCCACTGAATGTCGGTGGCAGCTTTTGAGCTCGTGCTGGCTTCCGGTAAGGCAGACTCCCCCGCCGCAATAAACTCTGGCGACAGCGCCCGTTGCTGAATCAGCCAACCTCCGCCAAAGCAGAGTCCAGCCAATAACAGAAACACCACATGCGGCATGTTGGGGATAATGCCAATGAGAAATAGCACCACGCCCGATAAATACAGCACACGGGGGTTATCAAACATCTGCCCCATGACCTGATCGCTCATGGAGCCCGAGCGGGAAATGCGGGTCACAATAATGGCTACGGCAATGGATAACAGCAGCGCAGGAATTTGCGCCACCAAGCCATCACCAATACTGAGCAAAACATAGTACTCAGCGGCTTTAGCGGCCGATAAATCATGCTGCATCATGCCAATCATCATGCCGCCGATGAGGTTGATAAACAGAATGAGAATGCCGGCAATGGCATCGCCTTTAACAAACTTACTGGCACCATCCATCGCGCCATAAAAATCCGCTTCGATGCGCACCTCTTCGCGGCGAGTGCGCGCTTCTTCTTGCGTCAGCACGCCCGCATTTAAGTCCGCATCAATGGCCATTTGCTTGCCCGGCATGGCATCCAGCGTGAAACGCGCGGTGACTTCAGACACGCGCCCTGCGCCCTTGGTAACCACCATGAAATTGATGATGACGAGAATGGCAAACACCACAATGCCAACAGCAAAGTTGCCGCCAATAATGAAGTGACCAAAAGACTCAATCACCTTCCCCGCAGCGCCCGGGCCTTGATGGCCTTCAAGCAATACCACACGCGTTGAGGCTACATTCAAGGCTAGCCGCAGCAAGGTGGCTAAGAGCAAGACACTGGGGAAGGCACTGAAATCCATTGGTCGTTTCACATAGATCACGGCAAAGACAATGACCAGTGACAAGGTGATATTGAAGGTAAAAAACAAATCCAACAGGAAGGGAGGAATGGGCAATACCAACATGCCCAACAATGCCATCAGGAGCAGCAAAATCCCCAGGCCATTGCCGGCAAAATCCGTGAGTGTGTTTCGCACCGACGCGTTATTGAGCGTGCTCATCTTGGGGTTTCCTCAGTCGGTGTTGGGGCCATGGCATGGCCTTTGAGATATTGCTCATCAACCTCGGGCACGGGCGCATCAGGCATGTCGCCGCCCTGCTCCTTCCACTGCTTGAGTTGATAGACATAGGTCAGAATTTGCGCCACGGCGAGGTAGAGCCCTGCCGGAATTTCATGGTCTAGATCGCAACTGGCATAGACCGCGCGTGCTAACAGTGGTGATGCCACTAAGGGCACCTGAGACTGCTCACCCAAGGCGCGAATACGGGCGGCCACCTCATCAATGCCCTTAGCCACCAAGATGGGTGCCTGCCCTTGGCGTAAGTCATAGCGCAAGGCCACGGCATAATGCGTTGGGTTGGTAATGATGACATCTGCAGTAGGCACCTTGGTCATCATGCGTTGCCGTGCAACCGCCTGCTGCAACTCGCGAATTTTTTGTTTTACTTCGGGTCGCCCTTCGCTTTCTTTGTGTTCATCAACGACTTCTTGGCGAGTCATGCGCAACTGCTTGTGATGGCTCCAGAGCTGCCACGGCACATCCATCAGCGCGATGAGAATTAAGGGCAAACTCACCATCAACAGGAACCACAGCATCAAGCGCGCGCTGCCGGCAACGGCCACATCGGCTGTTTGCAGCGACAGCCCAAGGATGTCGTCGGTGAGTTGATCCAATAAAATCCAGGCTACACCGCCAATGAAGACCACTTTGGCCACGGACTTGATCAGCTCAACCACGCTTTGCATGGAAAAAAGCCGGCCAATACCTGTAATGGGATTGAGCTTTTCAAGCTTGAACGATAGTGAAAACACCATCCCGCCCAACATCACCGAGGCCAAAATCGCCGCCACGATGCACACCACCATAATGGGCCAGGTTAGCCATAGGCCATCGACCAAGACTTCCATGAAGGCCCCGGGCAACTCATCACTGCTGCGACTGCTAAGAAATTGTGGCGAAAGGCAGTAGCGAAAGAGACGCATAAAGCCCTGACCCAGACTGTCGCCCAATATGAGAAAGGCAGCGGCGCAGGAAATCATAACCAACATGGTCGAGAGCTCGCGTGAGCGAGCGACTTGGCCTTTGTCCTTGGCGTCTTGCAGACGCTTAGCCGTAGGGTCTTGGGTGCGTTCCTGACCGTCGTCACCGGATGACATGAGCAGTCTCCAAAATTGCACCCATGTTGCTGAAGGCAATACTTAACAAGCGTTCAACCTGTGGCAATAACGCCGGCAAGGTGCGCTCCAACACAATCAAGCCCAACATGAGCGTGACCGGGAAACCAACGGCAAAGAGATTCAAGGTCGGTGCAGCACGACTCATCACGCCCATGGCAATTTGCACGACCAAGAGTGCGACAACCGCCGGCAAGGCAATACCCAGTGCGTTACGCAACATGCCGCCGATGGCGTTAAAGGCGACTGAAAATGTCTCGGCCTGAACGACTGCAGCACCCACGGGCCACACGGCAAAACTGTCGGCAATTAATTGAATAAACGCTAAGTGCCCATTCATGGCGAGAAACAGCAGCATGGTGATGAGCATGTAGAACTGCCCGACCACGGCCACTGAAATACCTTGTTGCTGATCAATGACGCTGGCAAAGCCTAGCCCCATGCCAGTGGCAATAAATTGACCAGCAAACATCACCGCCTCGAACACCAACTGCACCATAAAGCCCAAACAAATACCCAGCAGTAACTCATTGGCGGTGAGTAGCAGACCTTGCAAACTCAGGGGATTAAAGTCTGCGATGGTCGGCTGCCAAGGCATGAGCAAAACCGCCACCATCAACGCCACCCCCAGTCGAATTTGCCGAGGAATGGCACGATGGCTAAACAACGGCGCGGCCATCATCGCTGCACTGATGCGCACGAATGGCAGCCAACCCGCGCTAATCCATGTCGCTATATGAGCATCGGTAATTATCACGTTCAGCCTCTCACTAGGCGGCAATGCCTGGAATCATGAGAAATAAATTTCGCGTGTAATCAATGAGTAAGCCCAGCATCCAATGACCTGTCAGGCCTAAGGCGATGACCAAAACAATTAACTTAGGGATAAAGCTGAGCGTCATGTCTTGAATTTGCGTGGCCGCTTGAAACATACCCACCAGCAAACCCACCGCCAGTGCCGAGATCAGGAGCGGTGCCGATAGCAGCGCAGTCACCACGAGGGCCTGACGTCCAATTTCAATCACCATATCGGGTGTCATAGCAAACCTCAGCTTTGGAAACTGGCGGCGAGTGAGCCCATGAGCAAGGCCCAACCATCCACCAGAACGAACAGCATGATTTTGAACGGCAGCGAGACGATCATGGGCGAGAGCATCATCATGCCCATGGCCATAAGTACGCTGGCTACTACCAGATCAATCACGACAAAGGGAATAAACAGGAGAAAGCCAATCTGAAAGGCTGTTTTTAGTTCACTGGTTAAGAAGGCAGCAGCCAGCACCGGAAATGGCACATCGGCGGGCGTTTGAAAGTTGTCTAACTTGGCAATGCCAGCAAACAAGGCAATGTCATCTTCCCGAGTTTGCGCCAGCATAAAGCCACGCATGGGCTCGGCTGCTTTGGCGAGTGCAGGCTCAAAGGCGAGCTTCTCTTCCATGTAGGGCACAACAGCCTGCTCATGCACTTTCTCCATAATCGGATACATGATGAACAGAGTTAAAAATAAGGCGGCACTCAGCAGAATTTGGTTCGACGGGGTTTGGCCGGTACCAAGCGCCGTGCGTAGCAGTGCCAAGACAATAATGATGCGAGGAAACGCGGTCATACCCAACAAAATGGCGGGCAACAGCGTCAGCATGGTCATGATGGCGAGCAGCTGAATTGACACGCTGTACTCTTGGCCGCCCTTAGCCCCTGGGCCTACGGACATCATTGGCAAGCCCTTGGTTTCAGCCCAAACCGATACGGGCATGAGCAAACACATGAGCAGTAACAGTCCCTTGCCTAGGCGCGGCCTCCGCGCCCCCATGCGCGGGCTTGTTAGTCCCTGCATCATGACCGACGCTCCGCCATGAGCCGCTTCAAATAGTCCACGAAAGGCGCCGTTTCAAGCGCTACGGTTTGGGCATTAATTCCCGCAGGTAGCGGCCCTTGCCAGGTATGCAAGGTGCGAATGCCATTGCCGGTGCAGGCAATGAGGATATTTTCTTGATCGATACGCAGCAGCATCACGCGTTCTTTTAAGCCAAATTGCTGCTGTGCAATTGGCTGCAAAATGCCGGGAGACGTAGTTTGTAACCGCTGCAAGCGCCGAACGATCCAGGCGGTACCGAGCAGTAAGGCCAGCACCACGATCAAGCCAAAAATCACCGAAAACACACTGCCCAACGACAGCGGCGTGACCTGACTGGCACTAGCGGATGCCTGCGCTGGTAGCGACAGAAGCAGCAAAGAAACTATTGAGAGCTTGTTCATGACCCGCCCCTCAGCGCAAACGCCGTAAGCGTTCTTCAGGGCTGACGACCTCGGTCAGCATGATGCCAAACTTTTCTTTCACTACCACAATCTCACCGCGAGCCACCAAGGTACCATTAACAAGCACATCCAGCGGCTCACCGGCCATGCGATCCAACTCAATGATGGCGCCCTGACTGAGCTTCAGCAGGTCATTAATACTCATGCGTGCACGACCCACTTCAATCGAAACCGTCACGCTGACATCCATAATCATGTCGAGATTGACGTTCGCCAGAGGGCGTTCGGCCTGGCCACCGCCATCCTTTAATTCCTTTAACTCAGCAGCTTCGCTGGTGACGCCAGCAACAGAATCTTCAAACATGGCGTTATCCTCGTGGTCGTGGCTCATGATTAGGCACTTCGTGACATGGGGTGAATTTGATGATGGACTTTCACGGCTAACTGCCCTTGATGCGTGCCGAACGTACCCGCCATCAGCGCGAGATCCTCAATGAGCAACGTCACACCTTGCGGGGAATCAATCGGCAACACATCGCCAACGGCCAATCGTGAGACCTTAGAGAGCGACATCGTGCTTTCATTCAGACGTGCCACGACACTTAAGCTGGTGGCCTCGATACCGGCGAGCAAGCGCTGACGCCACTGCTCATCATGCTCTTGGCGGCTGGCGCGACCCTGCCCGCCCAGATGCTCCCGAACAGGATCAATGGCCGCCCAAGGCACCAACATCCATACGCCACAGTCATGACCGGGCATGGTGATCGCGAAGCGCGCGGCCAGCAGGTTATCGCTTTGCTTGAGGTGATCGACAAAGCGCAGGTCACTGTGGCGCTCTAACAGCGTCGGAGAAATATCCACCACGCTATGCCAGGCCTGCCCCAAGTCCGGCAGCAACGTGCGCCCAAGCTGTTGCATAAAGCGCGCCTCGGAAGGCGAAAACTCACTTTGCAGTCGCTTAATTCCTACCCCGCCTCGGCCACCGAAAAATTGATCGACCAGGGCAAAGACCAAGTCGGCCTCAAACACCAAATAAATGGGAGCACCCAAGGGCGATGCGAGAATCACACTGATATCGCAAGGCGGCGTGAGCATGCGTTGCAACTCACCAAATTTCATGACCGCAATACGCTCGGCTCTCACACCCTGGATATCGGGGGATAGCTGGCGTAAGCGCTGCTTTAACGCCTCGGCAAATTGCGTTTGCACTAACGAGAGCGCAGGAATTAGGCGCTGAACGGCATAGTCTTGTGTGGCAAAGTCATAGCGATCGCGGCCATCGGCAGCCTGAGGCTGAGCCGTTTCCGGTCCACGCATTTCATGCATGAGCGCATCAATTTCAGCCGGCTCTAGAATCTCGTTCATGACCTGCTCCGTTTATTGCACAACAAATTTGGTGAAATAAACGGCGGCTATTCCGTCACTCCCTGTCTCTTCTTTTAAGACGTTGTTAATCAGCTCCAGTGCTTGCGCTTGCAGTGCTTTTTGCCCATCGATGGTTTGTACGTTTTCGCGAAGCAAGGAACCAAAGAGCATGGTCAGCTCGCTTTTCACGCGTGGCATGACCTTTTCGAGCCGTGCGATCGCGGTGGTATCGCGCGTCATCACGTCTACTTCTACCTGCAAAAAGCGATAGCGAGCGCCGTCTTGAATGTTGACGACAAAAGTAGGATCAATGGTTTTGTACTGAGCTTCTTTTACCAATGGCTTAGGTTCAGCGGCTGGGCTTGTGGCCGCAGCACTGACTGCCGGAGGCATCAAAAAGTTTTTAGCAAGAAGTAAGGTGCCACCCACAGTGCCGGCTAAAACCAGCACACCCACGAGGCTAAGGATGATGACTTTCTTGTTCATGAGTTAATTTCCTAACAATATTGACCCGCCATATTGTTAACAAAGCAACTCATGTGCCAACTAAATTTACCATATTATTCAATGGCTTATAAATCTGCAGCCACTTTAAAGCGTCGTCTCGTTGACGATCGTCAAAATACTGGCGGAGTGAGACTTAGGCCTGACGGGCGGCGGCAAGCACCTTGCTCGCCAATTCAGAAGGCGCGCCACAAGCTTGCGATGCCCCCATCTCCACTGCCGCTCGGGGCATACCGTAGACCACACAACTTTCTGCACTTTGAGTCAGCGTATAAGCGCCCTGCTCGCGCAAACGCAGCAAGCCAGCGGCGCCATCTTTTCCCATACCCGTCAACAACACGGCTATGGCTTTGGCGCCTACGGTTTTAGCCGCTGCATCAAAGAGCACATCGACTGAAGGGCGATGACGATTCACCTCTGGCGCGCTAGATAAACGCGTTTCAAAACGACCATCGCTGCGACGATGAATTTCAAGGTGTGAGTGACCGGGCGCGATATACACCCAACCAGCTTGCACAATGTCTTTATCCACGGCTTCTTTTACTCTTACCTTGCAACAATCGTCTAAGCGCTTAGCAAACCGTGCCGTAAAGCCTTCGGGCATGTGCTGGGCAATCAAGACGGGCGGCGAATTAGGGGGAAGAACCTCAATAAATTGCTTCAGGGCTTCTGTGCCACCGGTAGATGCGCCCACCAGAATAATTTTGGCCGCGTTAAAAGCTGCATTCGTTGGACTAACAAGGGCAGAGTCAATCACTTGCATGGGGTTTCTGCGCCGGGACTGGGAGGCATTGTGGTCAGCAAGTCGAATTTTATCCGTGACCTCTTTAGCCATCGCGGATAAGCCGTCTTTTCCTCCCAACCCTTGCTTACACACCACATCTACCGCGCCCAGCTCCAGCGCCTGCAAGGTAAAATCACTGCCTTGCTCGGTGCGGCTGGAAATCATCAGCACCGGAATGGGATTCAGACGCATCAGGCGTTCGAGAAAGTCCAGACCATCCATGCCAGGCATTTCAATGTCTAAGGTCACCACGTCTGGCTGTAACTCACGAATAATTTCGCGGGCAGCAAATGGGTCCTCTGCGCACCCCACCACCACCATATCGCTTTCGGCATTTATCATTTTCTCCAGCAATAAGCGCATCGAAGGCGAGTCATCCACCACCACCACACGGATTTTTTGTGTGCTGAGGGAGTCTGTATCAGAAGCTAAACTTGTCATTTCAGACCCCTCGAATCATGCGCTGTTGGTACTCTTGCTCTTCGCGAATCACTAAAGAGCTTTCATCCGCTCGCAGGCGCCGAAGCTTGACCTGACCGCTATCCGGAAAAAAATACAGCTTACGGGGGCAGGTTTCCCCGAGATCACTAGCGGCCAGCGGGATGTCTTGTTTTTTTAAATACGCCAAGGCAAAGCTCACATTTTGGCGTCCAACCTCACTGTGCGTGAGTCCTCGCATAACACGAGCACCGCCAAACAGTTTCGCCTCGATGCTATTCGCCAACGCACCGGCAGCTAAGAGATGCTGAAGCAAGGTATCCATAGCAAACTGTCCGTAGCGCATGCTGTCCGCTCTTCCCCGAGCATCGGCCAACATAAAGTGATTCATGCCACCTACTCGGGTGACAGGGTCCCAAAGGCACGCAGACACACACGAACCCAGCACCGTCGCTAGCGCAACGTTGCCGGAGCTGACGAAAAATTCGCCGGGCATAATTTTCACAACATCACAGTTGAATTGATGATCATGAAATCGATTGCGTGCGAGATAGTCATCCCCCGGTAAGGGCTGACCTCTAACGGCACGCTGCAGTAGGCGTGTCATGTCACTTTGCCCGTCTGACGCAACTCATAAACCGTTTTACCGCGCAGCTTAAACAGCTCACTCAAGTGCAATAACGACTCTGAATGGCCGATAAAGAGCAAGCCATCACGACACATCAGTGGAATGAATCGCTCAAGGACTTTGCGCTGGGTTTCTTTGTCGAAATAAATCAGCACATTTCGGCAAAAGAGCACATCAAATTCGCCTTCAACGGGCCAATCCAACGCCAGTAAGTTGAGCTGTCGAAAACTGACCAGGCGCTGAACCTCGGGCTTTACGCGAACCAAGCCGGCACGTGAGCCAGAGCCTTTGAGAAAGTATTTTTTGTATTTGGCGTCAATACGCTCAATGCGATCTTCGCTATACACACCGGCCTCGGCCTTCGCCAACACACTGGTATCAATGTCGGTCGCCACAATTTCAACACGATCAGCATCGGCGCCTAACGCATCAATCACCGTCATGGCAATGGAATATGGCTCTTCCCCCGTAGAGGCTGCGCTACACCAAATGCGAATTTGACCCGATTTCTGCTTAAGAAATTCTGCCAACATCGGGAAGTGGTACTCCTCCCGGAAGAAGGACGTGAGGTTCGTGGTGAGGCTGTTAACGAAGGCCTCCCACTCCACTTTATCGGTTTCAATGAGGCGTAGGTAGTCGGCAAAACTGTTTAGGCCAGTGGCTCGCAACCGCCGAATCATCCGGCTATAAACCATGTCTTGTTTCGCGTCAGATAGTCGAATACCGGCATGCTCGTAAATCAATTTCTGCACAGTTTTAAAGTCGCGCTGATTAAATTCGAAACTGCGCTCTTCTTTATCGAGAATACCGATATGGGCCTTCATAACTCATCCTTTCTCGCCGTAGATCGCCAAAGGGGCTACCGAAGCAGCCCCTGGATTTGCTTAGAACTCTTCCCACTCATCATTTAGTTTGGCCGCAGCAGAAGAGCGCGTTGCAGCTCTTGGCATGGGCTGACGAACCGGCAGTCGCTCCACATTTGACGGCCTGGTGTTTGTGACACGATCGGTGCGGCCCGATATTTTGAACACGCTCACCGCCTGTGTGAGACTAGACGCTTGATCTTCCAGCGATTGAGCAGAGGCTGCCGCTTCTTCCACCAGCGCCGCGTTCTGCTGGGTGGTTTCATCCATGCTGGTAATGGCCTGGTTGAGCTGAATAATGCCGGTGCGTTGTTCCTCGGATGCACTGGAAATTTCCGTCATGATCGACGACACACGCTGCGTCGATTCAACGATTTCTTCCATGGTCTTACCGGCTGTTTCGACCAGCTTGTAGCCGTTGGACACCTTATTAACTGACTCGGAAATTAACTCTTTAATTTCCTTAGCTGCTGATGCAGAACGCTGCGCCAAGTTACGCACTTCGCCCGCCACAACAGCAAAGCCACGGCCTTGTTCACCGGCTCGTGCGGCCTCTACTGCCGCATTCAGCGCCAAGATATTGGTCTGGAAGGCAATGCCATCAATGACGTTAATGATTTCAGCAATTTTGCTCGACGACTCCGCGATAGCACCCATGGTGGTGACCACTTCACTCACCACACGACCCCCACGATCAGCCACCTCCGATGAGGTACGCGCCAACTGGCTAGCCTTAGTGGCATTGTCTGCGTTGTTACGCACGGTGTTGGTAAGCTCTTCCGTGCTCGACGCCGTTTGCTCGAGGCTGGCCGCTTGCGACTCGGTACGACGCGACAGGTCCGCATTGCCAGCAGCAATCTCTTTAGCTGCGTTATTAATAGCTTCTGTCGCCTCGGTAATAGTGCTGGCGATTTGCTTCAGTTGCGCCACCGTGGCGTTAGCATCCGTCTTCATTTGCGCAAAGGTGCCGCGATAATCGCGATCAATGGTTTGCGTCAAATCACCTTGAGCCAACGCATTCAGTACACGCACCACATCTGCGAGACCATTATCTGCGGCCTCCACGAACAGATTTAGATCTTGCGCCAGCGTTTTAAAGAAGCCGGATTTGTCATCGACCCGAATGCGCTGAGAGAAGTCCCCTGCTGCGGCCGCTTCCACCATAGTCGCTACTTCTTTTTCGGCGGCGAGCTCTGCTGTTCTGTCTAACCACTGGCAAACACGTCCCAGATAAACACCGCGCTCATCAATTACTGGGTTCGTCGAAAGCCGGATGATGCGATCCCCAACTTGGCCTTCCGCTATCATGGGCTTGCTCAAACGACCCCGCGTGATGGCTAATAACGCTTCATCGTTCAACGATTCAGCCAGCGGATGGCCAAACAGTTTGTCTACCGCAGCCGAGCTCTTGAAAATCTGCTCCAAAAGATTTCGAGCGGCAGTGTTCATGTGGAAGAGATTATTTTCTTCGTTCGACAGCGTCACAGGCGTGCTGACATTGTCGAGTGCGAATCCGACACGCTGCGCCTCATCAGCGGCACGCTGGCTATCGGCCATGTCGAAGCGGAGCTTCACAAACATCGACTTAAAGGCGTCAGACACATCGCCAATTTCATCGGCACGGTCTTTCACCACCATCAGCGTGAAATTCCCCTGACCAATTTCCTGCATTTGCTTACGCATACGCAGCAGCGGCTGAGTCATCACGCCATAAAGTCGCCACATAAACACCGCAATCAATAAACCACCGAGAATAATTGTGGCCCACATACCTTTACGCTCGGCATCGTGCTCGGCCTTAATATCCGTTACGACGCGAAGAATAGTGGCCTCTTTCACCGCAGTAATTTCAGAAAATTTTGAACTGAGAGGGTCGATCCGGCGATATAGCGGGCCATCAAACTCCCCTAACTGCCCAGTCACCATGCCCGAAGAATTTGCAAGGCGCTGCTTCAAGCGAGCAATGTCCTGCACCGCCTGCTGACGTAGTCTATCTGCCTCATTGAGTAGGCCTTCTGCTTTTTCAGAATGATCCAGTGACTTTAATAATGCCCAGTTTTTTTCAATTTCAACTTCCGCTTTATCAACTCGACCGAGTGCATCACTAGCATTTATTAGCCCGGCATTGGCCTTATTAACCGCATCAATAATATCCACCGCGTAGGATGCCGATATCTGGCTAAGCAATGTGTTGGCCCGCATGCGTTGATTGGTAATATCATCAATATCTCGATCAGAACTATTGATACCGTTCAAGCCCAAGCCGCCCACTAATAGCCACAATCCAACCGTGATCGTAAAAATTAGCGCCATGCGGCTGGCGAGTCGCATTTCATTAAAATGATGCCAAAATAGTTTTAAACCTGACGGAACCACACGACCTTCACTCATGGTCACTGTGGTTTCTTTATTACGCATTTTCCGATAAAGCTCGTCAGCTGCTTCAACCATCTTTCGGTCGGGCTTTGAGCGCACCGACATATAGCCAACAACCGTACCATTTTGGAAAATTGGTGAGGCGTTTGCCATCACCCAATAGTGGTCGCCATTTTTACAGCGATTTTTAACGATGCCGCTCCATGCCTTCCCAGCCTTAAGGGTTTCCCAAAAATCCCGAAAAGCTTCTTGCGGCATATCGGGATGGCGCAACATATTGTGCGGCTGCCCCATCAGCTCAACCTCTGTAAATCCGCTCATTTCAATGAGCGTTCGATTCACATAGGTGATTGAGCCCTTTAAGTCGGACTTAGACAGGATGTATTGGCCTTCCTCTAAGTGACGCTCTACACCGGTCACTGGCAAATTCGTTCTCATGTTTTCTCTCCGGTAGTGTGCGTCAGGCGGCATCGGCGACTAGCGCCATATCCGGACTGCTCATCAAAGTTTCTATGTCCATCAAAATCACCATGCGCTCATTCAGGGTGGCTAAGCCGCGAATAAAGCGGGTGTCCAAATCGCCATGCAGCGGGGGAGCTTCACGAATTTCTTCGGGATCGAGCTGAATCACATCCGACACGCTGTCGACCACCACGCCCACCACGCGATCGGAAATATTCAAAATAATGACCACGGTAAAGGCGGTGTACTCCGCACTGCCGAGGTTGAACTTCAGACGTAAATCCACGATGGGCACAATGATTCCACGCAAATTAATCACGCCTTTAATAAAGCCAGGCGCGTTAACAATGTGCGTAACCTTTTCATAGCAACGTATTTCCTGAACCTTCAAAATATCGATGCCGTATTCCTCAGCGCCCAGTGCAAAGGTCAAAAACTCTTGCCCGGTACGAGGCTTTCCATCTTGGGATTGCTGACGATCCATTACTTTCTCCTATACCGCACACGCTAATGGCGGACGCTTGGCCAGCCGAACAACTTCAGACACATCGAGGATCATGGAGACACTGCCGTCGCCCATGATGGTGGCCGCCGAAATGCCCGGCACCTTGCGATAATTAGATTCCAGACTTTTGATAACAACCTGACGTTGACCCAATAGTTCATCCACGAAGAGCGCAGCGCGCCCACACTCGGTATCAACAATGATGAGAATGCCCTGCTCCGGGCGATTGGAAATGGGCGTTAAACCAAAGACCTCGTGCAGTGCAACGAGCGGCAAGTACTCGCCCCGCACAAACACGACCCGGCCCGTGCTAGCGACCGTTTTCACATCTTCCTGGCGTGGTCGTAGCGACTCAATAATGGTGGTGAGTGGGACGATATAGGTGTTGTCGCCAATACCAACCGACATGCCATCCATAATGGCCAGAGTCAGTGGCAAACGAATACTGATGGTGGTGCCTTTACCGGTGACCGAGGTGAGCTCAACACGCCCACCCAGTTGTTCGATATTGCGCCGGACCACGTCCATGCCCACACCACGACCCGACACATCTGTCACCGTTTCAGCGGTGGAAAACCCTGGCGCGAAGATAAGCTGCCAAACATCCTGATCACTGGGGTTATCGGGCACAAAGACATTTCGTTCGCGCGCCTTGGCGAGTAATTTGTCTCGGTTTAATCCGCGACCATCATCGCGAATCTCAATCACCACACTGCCGCCCTGATGACACGCCGTGAGTGTGACCAAACCTTTCACCGGCTTACCGGCCGCGATGCGCTCATCCACGGTTTCAATGCCGTGATCCACACTGTTGCGAATGAGGTGCGTTAAGGGGTCTGTAATTTTCTCAATCACACCCCGGTCAATTTCAGTGCCCTCGCCCACGGTACGCAGCTCGATTTGCTTATTGAGCTTACCGGCCAAGTCACGTACCAAGCGTGGAAAGCGGCTGAACACTGAACTGACCGGCAACATGCGTATGCTCATGACCGACTCTTGCAACTCACGCGTATTGCGCTCGAGCTGCTGAAGTCGCTCTTGCAGGCGCTCATAGTCTATGGGTTCATCCGTGACCTGATTGAGCTGCGCCGTTTGCGCCAACATGGATTGGGTAATGACCAGTTCGCCGACTAAATTGATCAACTGATCCACGCGCTCAATGCTGACGCGGATCGAACTACTTTCACTCGCTGGGGCTGCTGACTGCTGCTTGCTTTCCGTCGCAACTTTTACGTCCAGTGCGACCACATTGCTTTCAACTGAAGCAGTGCCGTCGCTGACCTCAGGCGCGGCTAGGACGAGCGCAGACTCTTCCTCGTTGGCAATAGCGCGTATTTTGGCAATGACATCTGTCACGCGCTGTTCTGGCACCTGCTCACCGCCTTGGTGAGCCGCCAACTGATCCAGCAGCACATCACGCGCCACCAGCGTGATATCAATGATGCGCTCACACAGCTGAAGCTCTTGCTTTCGCACCCGATCTAACAGGGTCTCCAGGTCGTGCGTCACCGAGGCCATATCGGGAAAGCCAAATGTCGATGCACTGCCTTTAATTGAATGAGCAGCGCGGAATATGGCATTGAGCTTTTCACTATCAGGCTGATTAAGATCCAGTGACAGCAAGAGTGTTTCCAAGCTGGCTAGGTGCTCCGCTGCCTCTTCAAAGAAGATGGCGTGAAACTCACTGAGATCATCATCAAAGCTCATGGCTATGCCTCCAACATCAACTGGTTAAGAGGCATAAGATGAGTCGACCTTTGGTGTAGCCATCAATATCGACGACTAAATCCAAACAATTCTCATTGCTCAATGTCGCCAGTTCAGCAGGCAGTGACTGACCCGGCAGTACTTTTTCGGCCAGCGTGACGCGAACGTTGTCGTGGTGAGTAAAGAGCCGCGACATCACGTTTAAGACTTCCGCAAATATCTCAGCAAGCGACTCATCGAGCTTTTGGGCTGCGGCTGACTCAGCGGCAACCCGCGCCGGAATCAATGCAAAAGCAGCCGCTGAGGATGCGGCAAAAGCCACATCGGCCATGCATGCCACCACCAACTTCTGGTGGCCATCGTGATACAAGCCCGCCAGAGGCAAGTGACCATCTCCGCCCTGCTGACTTAAAGAAACATAGACATCTCGGCGCACAAAGGCTGAGAGCGTTTGAGCAACCGCTTCGGGGCTGGGTAATTGGTAGTCACTCATGGCGAGGCTCCTTAACCCAAATACGTTTCGAGGGCGCGTTGAAAATCTTCCGGGGTAAAGGGCTTGCCGATGAGGAAGGCCGCACCAGAGCTTTCGGCAAGCTCACGCATTTCTTGACTCACTTCCGTGGTCACAAATCCGAACGGTGTTTTGTCGCCATCAGCACGAAGATCTTGGAGAAACTCGATGCCATTTTTATTCGGCATGTTCCAGTCCGACAAAATCACATCGGGTCGTTGGCTTCTCGCCAGCTCCAGCGCTTCTGCACCATCAGCGGCCTCTACAATCTCGTGTCCGCGAAATCCAGCTTGGCGCAGCATATGGCCGATAACCAACCGCATGGCTTTACTGTCGTCGGCAATAAGTAACTTCATTTTTATGTCCCTGCTTTGTCTATGACCTGAGCTTGCAGGCTTTCTCGGCAGGGCTCTGTCGCACTTGAGTCAATGGCAGGGGGAGATACTTAGGAGAATTGCAGAGGAATGTTAGTCGACCGTAGTTAATCGAAACACCAAGTAACTACGGTCACTTTTTGAGGGTTTAACGCTGAACTAATGTCCGTGCAGCGGTGGCAAAATCACTGGCGGTTTTATCGTCGGGTTTACTTAATGCAGGCATAGCGACAGGAACAGTTACACCAAACTGACAGGCCGGACGAACTTTCATGGCATCCAGCCACCGGCGTAAATGTGTAAGTCCTTCAATTTCTACACCCGACCAACGATAGGTTCTTACCCAACACCAGTTGGCAATGTCGGCAATGGAGTACTCACTACCCGCCAGCCACTCTGCTTGGCCTAGGCGTGTATCTAATACCTCAAACAGGCGTCGGCACTCGTTCTGATAACGCTCAATCGCCAAGGGGATTTTCTCCGGCAAATAGCGCGAAAAAACATTAGCCTGTCCCATCATGGGCCCGACCCCGCCCATTTGAAACATCAGCCACTGCAGGGCCGCCATACGACCACGCGTATCTACTGGTAATAGCTTGCCGGTCTTATCAGCGAGATAAATAAGGATGGCGCCAGATTCAAAAATCACCAAATCGTTGGCATCGTGGTCTACCAAGACAGGGATGCGACCATTGGGGTTGAGTGCCAAAAACTCAGGCTGCTTCTGTTCATTCCCCAATAGATTGACCGCCACCGTCTCGTAGGCGAGTCCGAGCTCTGCCAGCGCGACCGACACTTTCCAGCCATTGGGCGTTGGCGCGGTATACAGCGTAAGTCCCGTTTTAGATGACGTCATAGCAAAACACCCTTAAGCAGAAGGAATGACATAAAGCCCAATCATGACGCAGTGGCAGGCAGCACCAGCGGCCACAAAGACATGCCAGATGGCATGGGTATAGCGCACCTGCTTTGCCGCATAAAACGCTGCACCCAGCGTAAAGCACAAACCGCCCGCCAGCAGCAGCCAGAAGCCTTCACGCGGCATGACTTGCCATAAGTCTTGAATGAGCAGCATCGACAACCAACCCATGAGCAGATACGTGATGAGCGACATGCGCTTGAAGCGATGAATAAAGTAAATCTTGAAGACAATGCCGGCCAGCGCTAGCCCCCAAATAACCCAGAGCATGATCTGTGCTGCTTGGGTGTTCAGCGTCAGCATCAACATGGGGGTGTATGTACCCGCAATCAGCAAATAAATCGCGCAATGATCGAGTCGCTTAAACAATGCCTTGGTTTCGACATGCGTCATGCTGTGATAGAGCGTGGAGCACAGAAACAACAGAATCAGGCTGCCGCCATAAATCGCTACACCGGCTAACTCAGCAGCCGCCAGTACGGGAATGGCTTTCACCATCAGCAGCGTGACGCCTACTGTGGCTGCAATGGTGCCCAGGCCGTGACTCACCGCATTGGCAATTTCTTCTGCTAAGGAATAGGAAGCATTAGCTGACATGAGAGTTCCTTGTATGAATGGGTGCCGCCGCCAGCACGCCTTCTAAACGGGTATCCAGCGGAAGGCCCGTACTGTTCAACACCCCCGCGAGCATCTCGTAATGCCCTATAAGCATGACTAACTCTAAAAGACGACGTTCGCCGTAATGAGCTTCTAGCATGCTCCAGCTGTCTTCGCCGATCATGCGCTCGTGATGAAACTCGTCGCAGGCCTGCATCAGCGCCTTCAAGTGTGGCTCCCAACCCGGCGCATCGGCACCCAGTGGAATACGCGCGATGTCTTCGGCGCTGACGCCGGCGCGTAGGCCGATATCCACATGCTGTCCCCACTCATAGCGCGACCGGCAGTTCCAGCCTACGCGCAAGATGACCAACTCCGTATCTCGCCGGGGCAGCGCACCAAAGGGCATGAGGCATTTGGCGAACATCAGCCAATTCCAAAACAGCCGGAAGTTGCGCATCAGCATCAAAAACAAATTGGAGGCCTCTAGGCGACCCACTTTATTAATGGTGTGCATGAGCAAACGTTGCGCTCGCGTTGAGGTCTCCACCGTGAGTGGCTTTAAACGCACACGGCCTGGCGTTCTCCAGCCCCCGGGCGGGGTTAACTGATCAGATAGTAAGGTTTTCATGTATTTAGCTCTGACTAAAAAAGTAACTACTTGCAGTCTAAGTCGGATTCGTCACCTTTGCTTTATTTTAAGAAGTGTTTAGTTTATGTTTCTAATTGTTAACCAAAAATCATAAAAAAATCGGGTTACTACTATGCGTCGCACCTTTGCATCACTGGCCATGATTGTCGCCATTATTTTATTAACGGCCTGCAATTTCTCCGATAAGTCCACCAGTAGCAAGGGCCCAGCCGACCCTAACATTGATCAGCCCGACGACAATAGCGGTGGCGTAGAGGCCAAAGAAAGTCCACAAATTGTGGTTTTATCCAACCGTGCTGACATGCTCAGTGATGGCGATGCACTGATTGAAATCATCCCGCCGAAAGATGAAGCCATCAACAAACTGGTTGCAACCCTGAACAACACCGATGTCAGCAACGAATTTGCATTGCGTCAAAATAAACGGTGGATGGGGCGTATCAAAGGCATGACCTTAGGCGAAAACACCCTGAGCGTTCGGGTCAATTCCCTGTCAACGGTGAAAAGCACACTCATCAACCACCCCAATGAAGGCCCCATTTTTTCCGGCCCACAAGTTCCCCGCTTACGCTGCCAAGAAGGTGGCCAGCCACTGACCTGTAATCAACCGCCTGAATACACGTTTCTCTACAAGTCGTCTCAGCCAGGCAGTATTGGACTAAAGCCCTACGATCTGAAAAATCCACCTAGCGATGTCGCTAAGACCACGACAGATCACGGCGTGACCGTGCCGTTTATTGTGCGACAGGAGCGCGGGTATCAAGATCGTGATGAATATCGCATTCTCGCACTCTACAACCCCGCGCAGCCTTGGCAGCCTTGGCAACCACAGCCTCAGTGGAACCGTAAGGTGCTTGTTACGCATGGGGGTAATTGCGGCACGTCCTTTACCCCAGGCTCGGCAAAACTCAACGATTTCTCGGGAACTTTTGATGATGTGCCTGTTGTGGAGCAAAGCTATGTCACGGGCTTAGGTCTGGGCTTTGCGGTGATGTCCACTGCCTTAAACAACGGCGGACATAATTGTGACGTGGTGTTGCAAGCTGAATCCATGGTCATGGCCAAAGAGCGCATCGTTGAGCAATATGGTCCTATTCGCTATACCCTCGGAACAGGGTGCTCCGGGGGTTCCATTACGCAAACCACCGTGGCCAATGCCTATCCCGGGATTTATCAAGGCCTCATTACCATGTGTGCCTATCCTGACTCCATGTCGGCAGGCGTGCAGTTCACCGACTCGCATTTAATGCGCAGATACTTTGAAAGCCCCGATAGTGTGAGCCGTGGTGTTATTTGGTTGCCCACGCAATGGGGAGACGTAGAAGGTCATCTCACCCACGTTAATGCCGTCGTCGCCGACGAAGGCTTGTTTAAAGCGGCCACAAATCCCGTGGGGACCTGTTACGGCCCCAACAGCTATCACCCACAAAATAACCCCAAGGGTCAGCGTTGCGGGCTTATTGATTGGCTAAACCATATTGTCGGCTTTCGCGAACCCGCTATTTGGTCCCCCATGGAAAAAGCCGCTGGCTTTGGCTTTGCCAGCCTTCCCCTTGGCAACACAGGTATTCAGTATGGTTTACTGCCTTTTCTTCAGGGGCGCATTACCGGCCTACAGTTTGCGGACCTGAACATTCACATTGGCGGCTTGGATATCGATATCCAACCTCAAACGGCACGCAGCAAAGCCGACCCCATAGCGGTCAGCAATTTGTATAAAAGCGGCATGATGATGGTTGGCAACAACCTAAATTCTGTACCGATTCTAAACTTCGTCGGTCCTGATCCTGGTATTGCACATGACTCCTTGCATGCCTGGTGGGTGCGTTGGCGTCTTGACCGCGAGCATGGCAATCATGACAACCATGTCATGTGGGCAGGCGCCACCCCGCTCATTGGCGACATTAATTGGGTCCACGAGGGCCTAGTTGCTATGGATAAGTGGGTCGCTGCCATGGAAAAAGATACGAGTAATCGACCGATATCTGAAAAAGTGGTGGCCAATAAACCAGCCGACCTTCAAGATCGATGCCTATTGCCGACCGGTGTCGCTGCTGTAGGCGAAGCCTGCGTTGATGCGCTGAAGTCGCTATATGCCTATGGCACTCCTCGTACACAAGCGGGCGATGCTATCTACGGCGACAACTTGGATTGCGTGCTGAAACCCTATGATCCGGCGAAAGAATATGGCCCGCTGGTCAATTTAATTCTGCCAGACCAGCTCAAAGCACTGAAAGAAGTCTTTAAAGACGGCGTCTGCGACTACAGCAAGCCTCCTAAAGGGCTTGTGCCAACTCAAACCTGGCTGACTTACATCGACAATAAAGGTCAGCGGATTATTGGCGGCAAAAAATTACCTCCCATACCTGCGTTGTCTGACGTAGGCATGCGGTCGCCAGCATTTAAGTACTAAGAGCAGAATTGTGGCGTCCCCACAGGGATTCGAACCCCGGTTACCGGCTTGAAAAGCCGGCGTCCTAGGCCGCTAGACGATAGGGACGAATGAGCGAGGCGATGGTAGCAGCGAGTGTCTTGCTGTCAAGCCGACGTCGATTGCAATCGGGCGAGCAATTCAGCGCCTGACCAGGATCGACGATCGGCACCCGCCTGCTCTGCTTCACGGATGAGTTGTCGCAAGCTCGCATTAACCGGCGCCGTGCGACCCAATTCGCTTGCCAGCGTCACCACCTCCCCTTGAATCCAGTCCACCTCCGTTCGGCGACCAGCTTCAAGGTCTTCCCACATTGACGATCTCGCGAGTGGATCCATGGCCAACATACGCTGCGCTAACCGCTGAAACAGCCAGTCCGGCACGGTGAGCAAACGCGCCAACCAGTGCGGTGGCAACGCGGTCAGTTGCATGGGTTTTATGCCCGCCGCGCTATACAAGGCCAACGCTTCACGCTGCGCCAAAGACAAACATCGGCGATAGTCTCGCTGACTTAACTCCGCCTTTAAGGGCAAGTTCGACAGCGCATTAATCGCATTATTCAAGTTCAACAGTAACTTGCCCCAAAGCACAGCACGCATATCGTGTTGGGCGTTAAACGCCAACCCAGCGCGAGAGAATACATCCGAATACGCCGGTAGCCCTTCATGCGCCGCCACATCCAGCGCGCCGAAAGAGCCTTGGTGAAAGCACCCATCGCCACAATTCAGCACGTTAAAGGGCACCATGCCCGCCAGCACAGTCTGACTCGGCATAGCAGTGCGCAGCACTTCCGCATTGCGCACGCCATTTTGAAAGCTGATGACTATCGCTCCCGGCTTTAGGTGTTGGGCCAGCTCAAGGGCAACATCGGCGGTGGCGGCCGACTTAACCGTTACCAAAACAAGGTCACAGTGAGCCAACGCGCTAACGTGGGTCGATAAATTCAGTGTGTCAGCGGCAAGCGTTTGATCCCGCCCCAAATAGTCGGTGACACGGAGACCAGTGGTTCGTAATACGTTCAATAGGGTTGGTCGTCCCACATAGACCACTGAGGCACCTGCAACCTGTAAGCAGCCGCCAAGGTAAAGCCCGACACTCCCTGCCCCCATAATTCCAACACTATGCATTGCCTACCCCTCTGCTAAACTCATCTTTTAATGGCAGCATAGCAGCTGCCAACGCCACTGACGTTAAGGAGAATGCGCATCATGCAACAACAAATTCTAGTGACCGGAGGCAACAGTGGCATTGGCCTGGAAATGGTTCGCGCGTTTATTCACCAAGGTCATGAGGTCATGATTGCCGCCCGCGATTTGGGTAAGTCACTGGGCGTCATTCAAGCCTTGAAGCGCGAGACTCCTAACGCTCGTCTACACGCGGTGGCACTTGATCTGGCGGACTTTGCCAGCATTGACAAGGCGGCTAGAGAGATCCTCAACACACTCACTCAACTCGACACCGTGATGCTGAATGCCGGCAGCTTTACGCGCGGGCTACGCAGCCAAGCCAATGGCCTAGAAAGCATGATGGGGAGCATGCATTTTGGGCATTTCCGCCTCATGGAGCACTTGTTGCCGCAGTTGAAGGTTGCCACCGAAGCTCGCGTGGTCATGACGGCATCCGTCGCGCACTGGACTGGCCGCATTGATGAAGCCGCCTTTACCGACTACAGCCGTTACGGTTCCGATATCGTGGCCTATGGTTCAGCCAAGCTGGCTAACTTGATTTATGCCCGGGAGCTGGCCAGACGCCTGGAAGGCAGCGCGATCCGCGTTAACGCATTCCATCCGGGCGGTGTGGCCACGGGAATCTGGCGTGAAATGCCAGGGCCGATTCAACGTATCGTGGATAAAGTACTTATTACCCCTGCGAAAGGCGCTGATACTGCGATATGGCTTGCCACCAGCGAAGCTGCGAAACATCACCATGGCGGCTATTTCACGCGACGCAAAGCCGATTTCAGCAAGCCATCAAGCCGCAATCAAGCACTCGCTGCCAGCCTATGGGCGGCTAGCGAGCGAATTGCCGGCATTTAAGCTAAGGCTTTCTCAATGTCCTTCACCAGGTCTTCGGGCTTGGTGGTTGGCGCATAACGATCCAGCACGCGGCCATCACGCGAGACCAGGAACTTCGTGAAGTTCCACTTAATTTTTTGACTGCCCAGCAGGCCCGGGGCTTCGGCGGCTAAATGCTGGAACAACGGGTGTGCGCCAGGGCCATTCACATCAATTTTGGCAAACATCGGGAAGCTAACGCCGTAGTTCAGCGAACAGAACGAGGCAATTTCCGCTTCATTGCCCGGATCTTGATTCAGGAATTGGTTGCAGGGAAATCCTAGCACCGTAAAACCTTGATCCTTGTACTTTTCGTAAATGGCCTCTAGTCCCGTAAATTGTGGTGTGAAGCCACATTTACTGGCGGTATTGACGATCAACAGGACCTGCCCTTTGTAATCGGCAATCGGGCTCACTTCCCCGGTGATTAGCGTAGCTTGGTGGTCGTAAATCGTGCTCATAATTTTATTCCTGTCAGAACGTAACTCAGCTTAATTATTTAGGGTGCAACTTTAACGATACCGAGTTAATGCAATAGCGCATGCCCGTGGGCGCTGGACCATCGGGGAAAACATGCCCCAGATGCGATTGACATTGGCTGCACACCACCTCTACCCGAATCATGCCATGGCTGATGTCTCTATGCTCACTTACGACATCCTCGGCTAAGGGCGCATAAAAACTGGGCCAACCCGAACCGGAGTCGTATTTTGTTTCGGCATCAAATAACGCTTGGCCACAGGCGCGACAAACGTAAACGCCGTCGTCATGGCAATTCCAGTACTCGCCTGTAAACGCCCGCTCTGTTCCTTTTTGGCGGCACACATAAAACTCTGTTGGGTTGAGGCGCTGCTGCCACTCCTCATCCGTTTTAGGTAGTGTTTGGCTCTCGTCATGAGTCATAAATTTTTCCTCGGCAAGTGGTCAGGCTAACAACACCGCATCACAGTCACAAGTCGGCAATACGCTATCTTGTCTGGGTTTCCGTTACACTACTGCGACTTTCCCACAGGCCCTGTGCAGGCACGACCTGCGTTGAGACGATCATGGACATTGCCAAATCCGATAAGTTGAAAGATGTTTGCTACGACATTCGTGGGCCGGTGCTAAAAGCTGCCAATGCCATGGAGGAGCAAGGTCACCGCATCATCAAGCTCAACATCGGAAACCCGGCGCCATTCGGCTTCGAGGCACCGCAGGAAATCCTCTCGGATGTCATCAGCAACCTGCCCAATGCCGTGGGATATTGCGATTCCAAGGGTCTGTTTGCGGCGCGCAAGGCTATCGTGCATTACTACCAGACCAAAGGTCTGCTCGGCGTGGATGTCAACGACATCTACATCGGCAACGGTGTCTCTGAGCTGATCGTCATGGCCATGCAGGCCTTACTCAACAACGGCGATGAAATGTTGGTGCCTGCCCCCGACTACCCGCTATGGACGGCTGCGGTCACTTTGTCCGGCGGCACCCCCGTGCATTACCTCTGCGACGAAGATCAGGGCTGGTTCCCGGACTTAGCAGACATGGAAAGCAAGATCACTGCTAACACGCGCGGTATTGTGGTGATTAACCCGAATAACCCGACCGGCGCTGTCTACTCTAAAGAAGTGTTGGAGGGTATCGTCGCCCTCGCCCGCAAGCATGACCTGATCATTTTCGCCGATGAAATCTACGACAAGATTCTCTACGATGAGGCGCAGCACACCTCTATCGCAACGCTGGCCCCAGACTTGCTCTGCGTGACCTTCAACGGTTTGTCCAAAAGTTACCGCGTCGCGGGTTTTCGCTCTGGCTGGCTAATGGTCAGCGGCAATAAGCGCATCGCTAAAGACTATATTGAAGGCTTAGACATGCTCGCCTCCATGCGTCTGTGCGCCAATGTGCAAGCACAGTTCGCCATTCAAACGGCATTGGGCGGTTACCAGAGCATTAACGACTTAATTCGTCCGGGCGGACGCTTGTACGAGCAGCGTGAACTGGCGCATAAAATGCTCACCGCTATCCCCGGCGTGACCTGTGTAAAACCAGCAGGTGCGTTGTATTTGTTCCCTAAGCTCGATCCGGATATGTATCCCATCGAGAACGATCAGGCGTTTATTCTGGAGTTTCTGCAAGCCGAAAAGGTGCTACTGGTGCAAGGCACAGGCTTTAACTGGCCCAAGCCAGACCACTTCCGCGTGGTCTTCCTGCCGCACCGAGAGGAGCTGGTAGAGGCGATTAATCGATTGGCACGATTCTTAGCCGGTTATCGCCAACGGCACGCAGCAAAATAGTGTGATGAAGACTTGAAACTGACATCAACTGCCCATAATTTATTAATGACAATTATGAAAGGAGCTTAAAAACACATGTTACGCATCGCTTTGTTTCTGTTGACCAACCTCGCAGTCATGCTGGTGGCGGGTATCGTACTCAGCCTCCTGGGCGTGGGTTCGACGCATGGCGCAGGAAACACCCTGCAACTCGGCAATTTGCTGGTCATGTGTTTTGTCTTCGGCTCGGTTGGCTCGCTTATTTCGCTATTCATGTCGAAATGGATGGCCAAACGCTCCATGGGCGTTCAAATCATTGAGTCTCCACGCACCGGTGAAGAGCGCTGGCTAGTCGATACCGTCGCTGAGCTGTCGCAAAAAGCCGGCATCAAGATGCCGGAAGTCGGCATCTTCCCGAGCTATCAGTCCAATGCCTTTGCTACTGGCTGGAACAAGAACGCCGCACTCGTTGCCGTCTCGGCCGGTCTTTTGCAACGCATGACGCGTGATGAAGTACGCGCAGTACTGGGTCACGAAATTGGTCACGTCGCTAATGGCGACATGGTTACGCTCGCCCTAGTCCAAGGTGTGGTCAACGCCTTTGTCATGTTCTTCTCGCGCATCATCGGTAACTTCGTCGATCGCGTGATCTTCAAGAACGAAGAAGGTCCGGGCATTGCCTACTATGTCACCAGCATCGTCGCCGACATCGTGCTGGGCATTCTGGCCTCGACTATCGTCATGTACTTCTCGCGCTATCGTGAGTTCCGTGCCGATGAAGCCGGGGCACAGCTAGCCGGTCGTCAGGCTATGATTAACGCCCTGCGTGCGCTGCAGCGTGAACAAGAAGTGCCAGATCAAATGCCAGCCGAAATGACCGCTATGGCCATC